>CAYQKZ010000313.1:0-4086 GCA_964418135.1 uncultured Desulfobacterales bacterium | reverse complement strand
CTATCCGAAAACCCGATCGCCATTCGGCGATCACTGCCCCAACAAGCGACAAATCCATGGATGTCGGATTCTCCATTTCAATAAACAGCTCAAATGCCGTATCTCTTGGCGCGACTTCATAATCATATTTCAACCCATGACGAGCTGTGCCGGAATCTCGGTCAATGACAACCCCGTCACGAACCTGGTAGCCACCCTGCCATCGCTTCAACCGCCCGTCGCTGAAGAATATCCGTGATGATTGAAGTGGAGAACCAAACAGTTGACAGACATTGCAGGTGTGCTTGCTGAGCCAGTCCAGTTTGTGTTTTTCACCTTTGATGGCTTTGAATTCTTCATTCATTTTTTTAAAGTAGTCCTGGTCTCCTACGCAGTCGATCTCTGATAACGACCTGTCGAGCAGACAGGCGGATGCCCCCAGATAACCGGCCAGCTTTTCGGATGTGGCTCGAAAATTACCCTTCAGTGTAGACCCGGGTAGTACTGGCCAGCCCTGTTCATCCTTCAAAACACCCATATCGGTGGCCAGTTCACCTTCTTTTCCTGATCCGATATGAAATGCCGTGTCGAAAGTCAGCGAACCTGTAATCCTTATTTTTTGATGAAAAGCGGTCTGGTTCATTGGGAACCTCCTTGCTGCGCTTTGATAAAATAATGACAGTTGAAATGTTCGAAGTAAACATTCAGAATTTCGTCCATAACTCCCTCGGTGATCGTTCTATTACGTTTACGAATCTGCTTTTGTGTGTTTTTTTCCGCTGAAGCTTCCGGTTCAAGAAGACCCTGTTCAAGCAGCAGTGTTTGTAAAAAACCGAAAAGGGACGTTTCAGAGGAGCTTGTTGCCGATAACAAGTCATCGATAGCCGCCCAAAACTCTTTGTTCCGGGTAGTTGAATTCTTTTCTTTCTGTTTTTGAGCCAGATCTCTCAATCCCGTCAGGCCCGATCCCTGAATGATGGACGGTATGGCATGAAGTTGATGACGTTTAACTGGAGTATGATTTTGACGAATTGTTTCGACCGCACGAATGGCGGCATCCCGCAGTGCTTCATCCTGAACAGCCAGAAAATGAGCGGACTTGAGGTATTCATCCAGTGTCATGAATGCCTCCCCTCGTCTCTGTCTTTGTAGAGGTAATGGGCCACGACCTGACGCGCCCATCCCCTTAGTAGACGTAATTTGATCTCCAGACGTTCCATCGGATTATCCCCGGCAATATCCCCGGCTTTGGTTTCAATGTCCCGAAGCTGAGAGAGAAGCATCGGCCCGACTTCTTTCCAGGTGTTTTTCTCCCGCTCTTTCCCCACCTGATTCTTGATGTAATTGATGACTTCCGAGAACCGGGTGGCGGAAACAATCAGGTTTTCAAGGCCACGTACCTGGGTTTTTTCCATTTTGCAGGCCGCAATTTTCTCACCGGCTTCACTGGCTTTTGGATAATAATCTTCCAGAAACAGATCGATCGACTTTAATGTTTTAGCACTCAACAACGGCGCTTGAATTTCAAAACTGCTCATCAGATCACCTCCTGAATATGAAACGGATCACAGATATGAATACGTCCGAAACCTTCAGATCGTCTCAACCCGATTCCATCTATCATCAACTGGTTTAAATACGTTGTCAGTCCCTGCATGTCGTTACCAGTGTAACGGAAGAGGCACACGCCGCCCATGCTGATCGCCACATCTTCGGGTTTGGGCAGTTGCCAACTGGACTGCCATCCCCGTACGGTATGCTGCCGGATCACCCGCGTATCCATCACCAGATCGGGAAAATCCAGGGTAATTTCCAGGGAAGGTCTTAAAAAAACATCCACCATGATTGTGTGGCTTACCAGTCCCATGCTGAAATACACACCCGTCTGCGGTGTTTTGGATGTCAAGGCAGAAAGTTTTTTAAGAAATCTGCTGTTCCATGCGACAAGATCGAGCGTCGGCGATGGAAATTCAACCAGAGATAATGCCATTTCTCCCATGCCACGGGTTCGGTCTGCTCCGGCAAACACGGTTTCGGTCAGCCAGCCGGAAAGGATTTTAAACTGGTCTTCATTCAAATACAGTCCGCTGGAAAGATATTGGGGATGATACCGATCGTCTGAATCTTTCCAGCTTTCGGCAATCCCCTGTGTGATGTAGAAGATAGACGACGCCACTGTTCCCGTATGTCGATCGATTCCGGTGTGCCGGTGATAGACTAGAACCGGGTCGCTTTTTCGAGAAGCCGTCAGATTTCCGTTCCAAAATCCCTGGTATGGTTTGATATCCTGTGTGCATGTTTTACAGATGAATGCACCTGATATCGGACCGCCCTCCAGTTCGGCAGCGGCGATTGCTGCCAGGGAGTCGCAGACACCATGGCCTTTGTCTGTGATAAAGCCGGGGGTTCTTTTGCAGGAAGCGGCTGTTGCAGGCAGCGGCAGGCTTGCCTGCCCAGGGCTTTGCGATGGCAGCAAATCCGGAAAACAAACCGGATTCTCTATAAAGATGGAACGGAATGAAGCGTCTTCAGGGCTTCCTCCATTCCGCAGATAAAGACCGGCAACAGCTCCCCGCAAGCTGCTGCCCGGCAGGTATGGCAATCCACTCGGTGCATTGGATTGCCTATTTTCCTGTACCATCATGGGTGCAAGCAATCTGGCATTCAGATGATAATACGTCATGATGCGCCTCTCATTTCAAGGTAATATTCCGGGTCAAGGAAATCAAAGAGAAGGTCGGTATCTACGATAGATCCGTTGTAGTCAATTCCGGTAATCGTTATGGGGTCGTGCAGCCAGCCGGCGCCGCTGCTTTTATCGCCGCCGATTCGCTCCACTGCAAAAATGGCCGCAATCAGCAAACAATAGGCAATGGGCGGGTAATCATCAGAAATATTCACCAGATTTATATGGCGGCCGTCGATCCGGGTTTTGAGTTTTGCAGGCAGTGCATACTCACTCGAGAACAGATGCTTATCGCGGGCCGTGTTTAAAACGCGATACCGCGCGATCCGATTCCGGCAAAGGGTATCGGTGTCTTCGCCGTCATTGAGTCTGGCATCTCTGAAAAAAAGACCGCCGGGCTCAAATTTTGTTCCAAATAACTGATCCACTGGCGAAGCCATTTGCTGAAACGGCACGAATGCCTGAGATAGGGTCAAATCCGGTTGATGGGGATCGGACGGTTCCTCGAAACCCAGGGTGCGCGATAGCTTTTCGCAGCTTTGACGAATGATCCCTTTTAATGTGCCGGCTGGGATAAAGGGACGATTTTGGGAATCCCGACGAATCAGACGGTCGGTCATGAAACTGCCCTCCCCGGAACCTGTATGCCACCGGTACGGAAAATTGATTTCCAGTTCAAGTTGGATTCGATGCATGTCGGGCATTCTCCTGTTTCAAGTGAGTGAATTCTGCAATTTTTACCAGATCGACCAGTACGGTGGATATTTCATCAGGGTCCTGGCGCCAGGGCAGTGTGGAAAGGCAGCCGAACCGGTTGAGTGCTTTCATGATGGCCTGCTTCTGTCTGGAATTCCGGCATCGTCCATAGATCGTCAAAGTATCAACTGCGCCGTTGATTTTCCCCCTGAATGGCGCCTCCCCCAATCCGTGAAGCCGGGTGCGAGGGATACCGCTTGCCTTCAGGTTGCGTGCTTCCTCAATGAGTGATTCGGCTTCCGCAAGGGTGTATGGGGCCTGATAGAGCCGGATCTGTTCCCCCTGGTGTGTTCGAAACATCAGATGGTGCTTCCGACTGGTTGCCACCCCTACCTGATTGAATTGACTGGTTAAATGGAAATCAATGCACGAGGGCGTAACGGAATTTGCTCCAGCCAAAGTAGCTCCTTTTTGTTTGGCGGATTTAAGAAGCTCTTCAACCTGATCGGTCATAATGGCAATCGGTGTATGAGAGCGGCCGAAAGCGATACCGATGGAAAGCGTCAGTCCGCTGTTCCCCAGGATATTTTTAAAAAAAGGATCTGTCTGGTCATTCGTCAGTCCAGATCGGGTTTTTTCTTCAAACAGCCGGGCGACATCGATGGCAAAGGCCATGGCCCTGTCTGCGGAAAGATACACCATGAGATCATCGCCGCCCAGAAGCA
>CAYQKZ010000312.1:2986-4119 GCA_964418135.1 uncultured Desulfobacterales bacterium | reverse complement strand
TGGCCTGGGGATTCCGGGTGCCGGTCTATCCCAAAATATCCGGAACATCCACAGCCCTGGCGGTTCTCAACAACCTCACCCGGAATCCCTTTGCCGGGGGGCTTGCCATCGACGGAGAAGACGGCGGTACCGGAGCGGCCTACAACATTTCCATGAACCATATGGGCTATCCCATCGCCAGCAACATCCGGGACGCCTACTTAGGTCTGGTAACGGCCGGCATGCAGAACGAAATCCCCCTGATCGCCGGAGGCGGTATCGGCAAAAGCGGCAATCTGGCCGCCAATGCGGCCGCCCTCATCATGCTGGGCGCCAGCGGCATCCAGATCGGCAAATACGTCATGCAGGCCGCCGCCGGATGTCTTGGATCCGAAACGGACCGCTGCAATATCTGCAACATCGGCCAATGCCCCAAGGGCATCACCTCCCAGGACCCCCGGCTGTACCGACGCCTCGACCCGGAACAGGTGGCTCAGCGCGTGGTGGATGTCTTTCTGGGGTTCGATACGGAGCTGAAAAAGATCATTGCCCCCTTGGGCCGCTCGACCTCGCTTCCAATCGGCATGTCCGATGCCCTGGGAATCAGCGACCACCATATCAGCGAACGGCTGAGCATCAATTATGTGGTATAGATTGAATTACGAATTATGGAAGGATCGGTTTCGGCGACTGGTCTTTCGGGATGGGCCAGACAATGACAAATACAGAGATGTTTTTGGAGTGACATGTCAATGGATGACAATATAATTACCATTTCAGGAAAAACGGATGGCATCCGGCTGGATTCCAGAATCCTGGAAGAGCGGAGTCAGGGAGCGGTGGCCCGCGGGTATCGGCGGCTGACGGTTCAGGCTTATGGCCAGCACGGCATCGGCGGCCGACTCTGGCGGGCCGGAAACGACCCGGTTCATGTGAACATCACAGGCCAATCCGGTCAGCGGCTGGGGTCTCTGGGGTTTCCGAACACCGTGATCGAAATCAACGGACCGGCATCCGACGATGTGGGCTGGCTGAACGCCGGCGCCCGGATCATCGTTCACGGTCATGCGGGAAATGGTGCGTGCAACGCCATGGCCCAGGGCAAGGTCTTTATCGGCGGCAATATCGGGTCCCGCGGCATGACCATGACCAAG
>CAYQKZ010000312.1:0-2976 GCA_964418135.1 uncultured Desulfobacterales bacterium | reverse complement strand
AACCCGCGATTCGCCCCTCCCGAGCTGTGGGTGCTGGGATCGGTCGGAGATTATTTCGGCGAATTCATGGCTGGCGGCATAGCCGTTGTCTGCGGGGTTCATCCCCAGGACCCCGACAATGTTCTTGGATACCGGCCGCTTGTCGGTATGGTAGGCGGCAAGGTCTTCTTTCGGGGGCCGCATCGAGGATTCAGCCAGGCGGATGCCAGGATATCGCCCATTGAATCGGCGGACTGGGGCTGGCTGACAGCCAGCCTGAAGCAGTTTCTCGAAACACTCGGCAAGACCGATCTGTATCCGGAATTGGCCATCCCTGATGCCTGGCAGCTTATCACAGCCCGAACGCCCAAAGAGAAAACCGTCCGCCAACGCCGGTCCATAGCGTCGTTTCGCACCGATATCTGGGACAGGGAACTGGGAAAAGGCGGCTTGATCGGCGATCTCGTCCGTCTCGACCGCAGCCCCATTCCGTTGATTCCAACCGGAAATCTCAGACGCTATGTGCCGATATGGGAAAACCGCAAATACAAATCTCCCTGTGAGGCCCAGTGTCCGACCGGTATTCCGGTACACGACAGATGGCGGTTGGTCCGGGAAGGCCGTGTGGATGAAGCTGTCAATCTGGCCCTCGACTATACCCCGTTTCCGGCCACTGTCTGCGGCTATCTGTGCCCGAACCCCTGCATGCAGGCCTGCACCCGTCAGACCAACGGCATGGTTTCCGTGGATATTACACAGCTTGGAAAAGCCAGTATCGCCGCCGGCCTCCCCGATCTTCCGGAAATCAGCGGCAAAACCATCGGAATTATCGGTGCCGGTCCGGCCGGATTGTCGGTGGCCTGGCAACTGCGGCGACAAGGACACGCAGTGACAGTGTTCGACACCGCTGCATCGATCGGCGGAAAAATCGCATCCGTCATTCCAGGAAGCCGAATTCCCGAAGCCGTGGTAACGGCCGAACTCGACCGAATCCGAAAAGCCATTCCCCATGTTCATCTGCAGCAACAGTTGGGCAGAACCGATTTTGAAAGACTGCAACAGGATTACGATTACCTCGTGATTGCGGTCGGCGCTCAAAAACCCAGAACCCTTCCGGTTCCGGGCAAGGAAACGGCCATGACAGCCATGGATTTTCTGAAGCTGTCCAAAGCCGGAAACATCACTCCCGGAAAACGGGTGGTCATTGTCGGCGCCGGAAACGTGGGGTGTGATGTGGCTACGGAAGCCAGACGACTGGGTGCCGAAGCCATCACCCTCATCGATGTCCAGGAACCCGCTTCGTTCGGAAAGGAAAGACAGGATGCGGAAGCGGCCGGCGCAATCTTCCGCTGGCCCTGCTACACCCATGAAATCAAACCGGAAGGTGTTTTTCTGACTACCGGTGAACTGCTTCCGGCGGACCGGGTGATCATCTCGATCGGGGATGCGCCGGACCTGGATTTTCTCCCGGATGACATCACCACGGATAAAGGTTTCATTCAGGTCAATGACCATGGTCAGACATCGGTCCCCACGGTGTTTGCCATCGGCGATGCCGTCCAGCCCGGACTGCTGACCGATGCCATCGGATCGGGACGGAAAGCGGCAGTCGCCATCCAGAATCTTATCGCAGGGCAGCCCATTGAAACCGACCATCGTCCGACCATCGAAACCCGACGCGTATCCCTGGAATATTTCGATCCCCGGATCACCGATTTCGAAGATATGGACAGATGCGGCTCCCAATGCTCTTCCTGCGGCGCCTGTCGGGATTGCGGCATTTGTACGGCCGTCTGCCCCCAGGCAGCCATCCGGCGGATGGAAATCATCCCGACCGGTTATGAATACCGCGTGGATGAAAATCGCTGTATTGGATGCGGATTTTGTGCCGGCGCCTGTCCCTGCGGTGTGTGGAATCTTGTTGAAAACCAACCGATGGAATGATAAAAGTACCAATCTATATGAAAAAAGCGATATTGGCATTGGAAGATGGGCGGACATTCGACTGCCGCTGCTTCACCGGGCTCGGTGAAGCCGGCGGTGAAGCCGTGTTCAACACCGGCATGACCGGCTATCAGGAAGTTCTTACAGATCCTTCGTACCGGGGTCAGGTCGTCACCATGACCTATCCGCTGATCGGCAATTACGGCGTCAATCCCGATGATGTCGAATCGGATCGTATCCAGGTGTCGGCGTTTGTCGTCCGCGAATATCAGTATTTCCCCAGCAATCACCGTTCAACCCAATCCCTGTCCGATTACCTGAAAGCCCAGCATGTAATGGGTGTTGATGGATTGGATACCCGGGCCCTGACCCTCCATCTCAGAAATTCCGGCGCCATGCGGGTGTTTATCTCCACCGAAGACCCAGACCCCCTCTCGTGCGTGGCAAAAGCACGGCAGCTTCCCAGCATGATCGGGCAGGATCTGGCGTCTGTGGTGTCCACCCGATTGCCTTACCGATGGATCCATAACGAGATTCTTCCCATTGAAAATCCGGAGACAACGCTGACACCATTCGCCTGGAAGCACCGGAGCAACCTGCGCAGTGTGGTGGCTTTCGATTTCGGCATCAAAACCAATATCCTCAGATGCCTCGAACAGGCCGGGTGCGAAGTCATCGTCGTTCCAGCAGCCACATCCGCCGACACCATCCGGAATATGGCACCAGATGGAATCTTTCTCTCCAATGGCCCCGGTGATCCGGAACCCTTGGGTTATGCCGTTCAGGCAATCCGGAACCTGTTGGGATTCCGGCCCATATTCGGCATCTGCCTGGGCATTCAGGTTCTCGGTCTGGCCATGGGCGGAAAGACCTATAAATTGAAATTCGGCCACCGCGGCGCCAACCAGCCGGTCAAGAATCTGAAGACCGGACGCATCGAAATCACATCCCAGAATCACGGGTTTGCCGTAGATATGTCCACCCTGAATCCCGATGATGCCGAAATCACCCATATCAACCTCAACGACCGAACACTGGAAGGATTCCGGCATC
>CAYQKZ010000311.1:0-4173 GCA_964418135.1 uncultured Desulfobacterales bacterium | reverse complement strand
AGCGACTTAACTCCGCAATTTAACCGCAATGACTTCTCTGAGGCATTTTGGTTGATGCCCGAAGAAGCGATAGCCCGTATCGAGCAGGGGGAATATGCAAAAGACGACCTTCCAATTCTGATCCGGCATTTTTACACCCTGCGGCATCAGGATTTTGGGGTGCGTACAAGCTGTTCAAAGGAGGGATAATGCCTGATGAAGTAATCTGCGAAGAGCGCGGCACGGCTGCCGTGGCCTGGCTCAAGGGAACCAAACACAAGTATTATGAAGACCGGTACCGGATGCTTTCCAACGACATTCCATTGGTTCAACAAAAGAGCCGCGGAGAGGTGTTTGCGGTTTTTGACGGGATCGGCAGCGCGCAAAGAGGCAGGGATGCAGCGCAGGAAATGACTGATCAGCTCATCCGGTTCTACAGGGAATCAGAAGAGATTCCGGCATCCCGGGAAGGGATGCAGCAACTACTGATGGAGGGCAATCGGACCATTCTGGATTGGGGATTTATGCCGGGAACCGACCGGCCCTTGGGGGGCTGCGCCGGAACGGTTGTGTGGATTCATGGGCAGTCCGCCGAGATATTTCATGCTGGCGATACGGTTGCATACCTGATTCGAGACGGTGGGATAGTGCGCCAATTGACTCGGCTGCATGAACAAGATGGGGCCATCTACCGGTATTTCGGTCTGGGGGCAGACTTGAAAATCGATACGGAAATTGTTCCGCTGGAAGAAGGGGAACGGCTGCTGTTGGTGTCTGACGGTATTACCAAGGCATTTGATATGTATGAAACCACAAGGATCGTTGAAGATAATAACAACCGACGGAGGGCCGTCGGCGAGCTCGTCAGGCGTGCCAGAAGCAAAGGTTCAACGGATGATATCACGGCCTTGCTCATTGAAATTGAAGAGTTGGAAGAAACCATCTGAAATCAATGCATGTGGAGGTGGAACGTGAACAATGATTATGAAAAATATGATGGGTTGATGATGGATATCGTGGGGAAAAATAACGAAACAATTCCCTATCAGAAGGCCATTGAAAAAGGAATGACCTATGTTCGTTTTGTTACGGCTTTCATTGAAAATGATGCGGAACAGTTGTGGATTCCCAGGCGTTCGTTAAGTGATGCCCGCTTTCCTGGCCAACTCGATGTCAGCATAAGACGGCCTGTCTTCAGTGGAGAAAATTACCAAATAGCAGTGGATAGTTTCATCAGAGATGAGATGTTATGTGCCCCGTCGTTTCTTGATATTAATTGTATCGGCCATGGCGACCCTTTAGACAGGATTAAAACCAGTGTATTTACAGATGTTTTCCGAGTACGATTGAACAACATACCGGAACATTATGCCGGCAGGTTTTCGGAGTCCGGTTTTTTCCATCCCCAGGAACTTTTTGACAGGCTTATGTCAGGCGATCCCGCCACCGACGACCTGAAAAAATTATTCTTGAATCTGTATTGGAAGAGTTTCAGAGAACTCCGCTTTGCCGATCTGCTGGATTTTGACCCTGAAGAAAAAATCCTTGAGCTGTCCGGAGAATATCTAGAAAATTGCGAGCAATCGGAATCTGTGGAAAATGCCCGGAGATGGGCCGAAAGTAAGGTTCATCGAATGATGATCGAGATCGTTGATGAAACAAAAAAAAATTATCCGGCCTTATCTCCATTATTCACGAATATTTTTAAAAATTTTCCTGATAAGAAATTATTTTATAACGGTCCTGAGAGTTGCGCCTTATGGATTGAAACGCAAGGGATTTGGCCTTTTTCTCGCTGGCCCGAGGAGAAACAATTCGAGTGGTATGAAGGGGTTGCAAAAAAAGCGGGTATCGTTTTTCGAAGATATATTTATAAAGATGAGTTTACCTGCCTATACAGAGGCGGCAGCGATTTCAGGGCGGATGGCAGAAAGTTAATTTCCATCGAGCTGCCGGGTAAAAACCCTTCCGATCCAGATAGGGATCCGTCAACGGCCGGTGATAGCATCACAATCCGGAGACGCAGCGAAAGAGAGGACGACAGAGAAACCGAGACAACCACGGTGCGCATTTATGATATCGAGATTCTGCCGGTAAGAATTCTATGGTCTGTTCAGGATATTTATTCTGCCGGCCATGTTGGGACCTTTGGTTCTAGCGAGCGAAATATTACAGAAATCACCTTGTCTGAAACCGGAGAGGTTCAAGAGAGCAGAAAGAAAGATTGACCGGATGTGATGGTTTTATAAAAAACCCGGATGTTGCGTTGCACAGTATCTTTAAGAAACTATCTCAACATCCTGTCTGAGACCCACTAACTGCGTTGTTGTTATTTGGCCTGATCCAGAATTTTGAGATAGTTTCTAAGTGGGTGTTCACTATTCCTGCCACCATTTTGCGAAATTGGGCAAATCGACAAAAAATTCTCGCCGGGTTGGCATTGCCCCCCCCATGCGATCCTTCAATCTCGATCACCTGGGGACGCTGGCACCACCGGCAAAAAAAGCCTGCTTCCCCTCTGTCCGGGAACCAATGACTTTTTAATTTTCCGGGCTGAAACACCAGACAGGGGAACCATCAGACATGGACAGGGCGCCTTGACCATGTGGACCGCGGCATGTCTTTTTGGGGGCATGGCCAGGGGTGATTCGCAAAAACCGGTACAATATCGGTACAAACCGCCTTAAAATACAAAAGGGGTTATGAATGATCTTCATAACCCCTTGTTTTTATGTGGCTGAGGGACAAGGATTCGAACCTTGGTTAACGGGGCCAGAACCCGTCGTCCTGCCGCTAGACGATCCCTCAAAATTTTGCATAACTTACATAAAAGAGAACCTATCGTCAATAATAAAATTAACGATGGGTATCGATAACAGCCTTTGTGTACCCAAAATTATTCGAAATGCCTCTGTTTATCGAGGGCTTCTTCCGCTGCCTCGATGATTTCCGCATCAAACTCCGACTTTCGATTCAGAATATCCTCTATCCGTCC
Source organism: uncultured Desulfobacterales bacterium (assembly GCA_964418135.1). GTDB lineage: Bacteria > Desulfobacterota > Desulfobacteria > Desulfobacterales > Desulfatirhabdiaceae > RAAP-1. Next base: position 1,199 of record CAYQKZ010000311.1, on the reverse strand, counting down.
GATAGATGTGCCTGTATCGATTTCCCCCACCAGATAAAGTATATCTCCCTTTACCTTGTCGTCTGCCGAATCGAATCGATCCCACAAGGGAGAAATAATTTGTTGAGCCAACGCCGGTTTTTCCGCTGCAATCGTTTCCATTGTAACCATAGCGCCGAGGCGGACAGGCCATTTGGGATGAATCAGAATATCCAAAAGTGCCGGAAAAATTATATCTTTTTCCAACATCATATTGGACAACATCCCGGCATTACCTTCTGAAATCATATTTATCAACGTATCGGCTTGAAGACGCGAAGTATCCCGATGAATCATGGCCTCAACGACTTCTTCGATATTGACGGAGCCGGTCCACCGGAACTGCGAATCCATCACCAGTGTCGGAACCGACTGGACATGGTCGTTTTGCGCTTCTTCCATAAACATTCCAGCATCCACTATCGTCAACCGAACCCAGGTACTGGACAGGGCGAGGGGGAGAAGACTTTCGACAACTCCGGAACAAAACGGGCAATGTTCAGAGATATAGAGTTTCAATTCCGCCGGTAATGCCAGATCATTCAGTCGAGACGGCACCGAAGGCGGCACCTGGATGTCGAAGCTCCATAAGAGTGCCTTGAGAAACGGACTCAGTTCATGGCCAAGCGGAACGGACCGATATTGAATACGGGAATGAATCTTGAGCCCCACCTGGGAATCGGAGTCTTCTTTTTCATGAACAATATGTATCTTCGGAGCAGCCTTCTGCAGAGCTGCACAAAATTCTTCGATTTGTTTGCCGGCTTCATGATGCGTCTTCATGAGGCGCAACCGAATATCCTGAGACAATTGACCGCCGAATTGAATGATTTTTAGTTCTTCTTCGGGTTTCATCATTATATTCACCGCCAAGGACACAAAGAAAAAGACGCCTGCGTTATCCCATCTAAACCGTCGGCAACAATGTTTTTAAGATGTCCTCTTTTCCAACAATGCCAACCAGCTTGCCGGCCTCAACCACCGGCAGAGTATGAAAATTTTTGTCCACCATCAGCGAAGCCACTTCCTCGATTCCGGTTTCCGGCGAAACAGTTACCGGTTTACGGGTCATGGCCTGGACAACAGTCAACGCTGCGATTTTTTCAATTTCTTTTTCAATCTTTTTCAACGAGGTCAAGGGCATAAATCCGTCCATAAGCGAAAACAACGACGGAATTGGA
>CAYQKZ010000310.1:0-4176 GCA_964418135.1 uncultured Desulfobacterales bacterium | reverse complement strand
CAGTTTGAAAACCCGGCCAATCCTCGGGCCCATCGCGAGACAACGGGGCCTGAAATCTGGAACGATACGGACGGACAGGTCGATATTTTGGTGGCCGGTGTGGGTACCGGTGGAACACTCACCGGAATTGCCCAATTCATCAAACCCCGAAATCCGCGTTTCCATGTCATTGCCGTTGAACCGGCCAGCTCCCCGGTATTGTCGGGGGGGAAGCCGGGGCCACACAAAATTCAAGGGATCGGGGCCGGATTCGTACCCGGTGTCCTGGACCCATCGCTCATCGACGAGATCATTCCGGTAACCAATGACCAGGCATTCGAGACAGCCCGGAACCTGGCACGGCTCGAAGGAATTCTTTGCGGCATCTCTTCCGGTGCGGCTGTCTGGGCAGCCATGGAAGCAGCCAAACGAAGCGAGTTCAAGGGCAAACGCATCGTCGTCATTCTTGCCAGCACCGGCGAACGATATATCAGTACGGAATTGTTTCAGGCGTGATGGCTTGCCATCCGTTTTAACGGGAGGGTTTATGGGTACAAATCATGCTGTTTTTCTGGAAGTCATCGAATGGTTTGAGGAATCCGGCAAGGGACTGGTACACCGCATTCCGGAAAGCGGTTCCGGAGAAATCAAGTTCGGCGCACAGTTGACGGTTCGGGAAAGTCAGGCTGCGGTATTTTTCTATCAGGGCAAGGCCGTTGCTGTCTTTGGCCCGGGCCGTCATACCCTGAAAACCCTGAATATCCCGATCCTGACCAAACTCCTCAGCGCACCGTGGGCCATGACCAGTCCCCTGCGGGCCGAGGTGTATTTCATCAATTTAAAAACTTTTACCAATCTTAAATGGGGAACACGGGACCCGGTGGCTTTCAGGGATTCACAGCTTGGACTCATTCGATTGCGGGCCTTCGGGGTGTTTACCCTGCAAGTTGTCAGCCCCGACATTTTCATCAATTCCCTGGTCGGTACCCAGGGAATTGTCGATACGGAAGAAATCGAAGCCTATCTCAATCAGGTAATTGTTTCCCGTTTAAACGATTATCTGGGGGAAACCCTGGATACCCTGCTGAATCTTCCCGCCCGATACGACGAGATGTCCGAAGCATTGTCGGAACGATTGAAAAACGATTTTTCCCGATTCGGCCTGTCGCTCGGTCAGCTTTTCATCAACGCCATCACCCCCCCGCAGGAAGTCCAGCAGGCCATTGACGACAGAAGCCGGATGGAGGTGATCCAGGATATGAATAAACTGATGCAGATGAAAACCGCCATGGCCATTGAAAAAGCCGCAGAAAACGAAAGTGCGGCCGGTGCGGGCATGGGCACCGGACTTGGGCTCATGATGCCCGGAATCATGGCGCCGTATATCGCAGGGGGGACACCCCCGCAGCAAGGTGCGCTACAGGAAACCGGCACAGTCTGCCTGAAATGTCAGAAGTCCGTACCCAAGGATGCCAGATTCTGTCCGCAATGCGGCCACCCACTGCATGCCCCGCTCGCCTGTATTCAATGCGGAAAGCCGCTGTCTTCCCAAGACCGATTCTGCCCGGCGTGCGGGCATTCCACCCTCGTAAAAAATTAGCCGGAGCCGCCCATCAAAATTCTTATCGATCACCAATGCCCTCAGTGCGGCGCGCCGGCCGAGCTGGAAGAAACCGACAGGATATTTACCTGCACATACTGCCGGGTTAAATCCTGCCTGCTTCCCAAAGGGGTGTTTCGGTATATGCTTGCGCATACGGCGCATACCGCGGAAAAGCTTGTTTTTTTTCCATACTGGCGATATCGGGGGATACGGTTCAACTGCATCGAAAACGAGATCGAACACCAGTTTGTCGATGTCACCCATCAGGCCATCGATTCCCCTTTTTTCCCGGCTTCCATGGGGTTACGGGCCCAGGCCATGCGGTTGTCGTTTGTTTCGCCTCAACCCTCCGGACAGTTTCTGGCGCCGGCATTGTCCGTACAGGATGTTCTCAAACGCCAGGAGCAGCGTTTCAAATCGGAGATGGTCGGCCGGAATGTCTATCACCAATCTCATGTCGGCGAAGTTCTCAGTTTGATCTATTCCCCGTTTTATATCGGCACGCAGGTGGTCGATGCCGTTTTAAACCGCCCGGTTTCAGACACGCTGCCCGAGTCTTTTCTCGATACACGGGCGGTGTTGGACCCGTCAGAGCGCCAAATGCGGTTTCTCTCCGCCATATGTCCTGCCTGCGGATGGAATTTATCCGGAGAGCGCAATGCCATCGTACTGACCTGCACCAATTGCAATTCGGCCTGGCAGCCTGCCGGCGGCACGCTGAAACAAGTACCCATCGGATTTCTTGCAGATGAAGATGCCGACCTGTTCCTCCCGTTCTGGCGAATCACGGCCGATATTTCCGGTATCCCTTTGTCTTCTTATGCAGACCTGGTACATCTGGCCAATTTGCCCCGGGTGGTGCAGAAAGGATGGGACCAGATGCCGTTTTATTTCTGGTCTCTGGCATTCAGGCTGAGTCCGAAAGTTTTTTTGTCGCTGTCCATTCGCATGAATCTCACACAGCCCCAGGAGAAACCAGTGCCTGGAAATCCGCGGGGAACACTTTATCCTGCCACTCTCTCGGTCACAGAAGCCGTCGATACCCTGAAAACCAGCCTGGCAGGCATGATGAAACCGACGGATACCGGGTTTCCCAGGCTGCCGCAGATTCACATCAAACCGCTTCGATTTGCACTGGTATATGTTCCCTTTCGCAGTGGTCATCACGAATGGCTTCATCCGAAATTCAGCATTGCCATCAACAAAAACATGCTGTCTCTGACAGATCACTGAACAAACGAGGTAACATATGATGGAAGTTTCACCTGTTTCATCAGAGGCCACAACCGTATCCACCGGCATCCGGTATCTGGACACGCTTCTTGGCGATCTTTTTATCGGTGACAATGTCATCTGGTATGATGATGCTGGAAACCTGGCCGGCGCCTTCTGCCACAATTTTTTACAGTCTTCGCTGGAACTGAAAAAAGATGTGATTTATGTCAGCTTCGACCGGTCTCCCAAGAACCTTCTCGACAAACTGGGCACCCTGGCAGCCAATGACCGACTGATTCTGATCGATTGCTTTTCTTATGGAAAGGGGGCTGGCTCGGATATTTTTCTGAAATTTTACGAGGATAAAACCACGCCCTGGCCGTGTCGGATTGTATGTGTGGAAGATCCTAAAAATACGCATAATGTTATGGAAATTTTTTACAATGTCCATGCTGAACTAAAAGGCGATGTCCGATTCATCTTCGAAAGCCTGACCGGCATGCAGGAATTGTGGCAGGGTGAAGATCAGATTCTGAATTTTTATGCCCATTCCTGCCCTAGACTTTATGAACTAAATACCGTGGCCTACTGGCTGATTGAAAAACGCGCACATTCTTCCCGACTGAGGGCTCAGATCAATCAAATCGCACAGGTGGTGATCGATCTGTCGGTCAAACGTGGTAAAACCGCATTGACACTGATCAAGGCAGAAAAGCGGCATCTTTCTTCTCCCAATACGCCCTATGACTACTGGGCAAAGGATATGCAGATATCTTTCGAGGCCGAAGCACACCCCGTCAGTCGGATCGATGTGGGAAGCCGGATGAAGGAACTTCGCACCCGCCAGGGATTTTCACAGAGCGATCTGGCCAGGCAGATCGGTGTTACGGCCAGCACGATCTCCCAGGTAGAAGGGAATCTGATTTATCCATCGATCCCGGCACTGCTGAAGCTGGCCGAAGTGCTGGGAGTTGAAGTGGGTCAGCTTTTTCAGGAATCCGAGCATATCGGCAGAAAGATTCATTTTACAGCCGAGGATGCCACCAAGATCGGAAATTCCGGATTTCCTCAGGCTTTGCTTCAGGGAAAGCGGCTGATCCCCTCGAATAGGGATGCCGCTGCAGTACCGTATCTTATTGAATTTCCTCCGGGCTTTAAACTCCAGTCCCATTTCTTTGCGCATAAGGGGCAGGAATTCGGCTATCTGCTGTCCGGCGAACTACACCTGACTGTCAATTCAACAGACTACACCTTAACCCCCGGAGAAATTATCTACCTGACCACTGAGACACCCGTCCGGTGGGTCAATTCCAGCCCGGAGACAGCCAGCCTGCTATGGGTCACTGTCAAGTAATGCCCGAACTTCATAAAGGTAAAGA
>CAYQKZ010000309.1:0-4195 GCA_964418135.1 uncultured Desulfobacterales bacterium | reverse complement strand
TTACCATTTTTATTTCAAATCGATTTGATATTTCAACTTATTCAGACTTTGGAGAAGCTTATAAAGATAAAGTGGATACAGTCTCTTCGATTGTTATCGACATGATGGATTGCTCATATATGGACAGCTCCGCATTGGGGATGCTGCTGATGATGCGGGAACGATTCAACAGCAATAATTCGAGTATCTCCTTAATTAACACGAATCCTAACGTCAAGAAGATTTTACTGACAGCGAATTTTGATAAATTGTTCAAAATTGAATCTTAATTCACTTTCCTACCTCATACGGAAATTGTCCTTTTATACCGCAGAAATAGGATTATCATGACTGAATCATCCTCTCTTCATATATTGATTGTCGATGATGAATTGCCATCAATTGAAATGCTGCAGCGATTTTTCCATAATACAGACCATCTCATTACAATCGCTTATACCAGCATAGAGGCACTTGCCATTATAAGAGAATGCCCGTGTGATTTGGTCATCTCAGACATCAATATGCCTGAGATGGATGGGATGCAACTGATGCGGGAGGCTTTGAGCATTTTCCCTTTCTTGAATTTTATTTTGATTACAGGCGATAGCTGTTCTCGATCGTTCCATGAGCTGAAAGAAGCAGGCGCATTGACTTGTCTGGCCAAGCCGTTCAGACGATCTGAATTAATGGAAATAGTCGATTGGCTATCCGATCTAAAAAAAATCGGTAAAATTATTCCGACTGAGCAAATTAATTCAACTGATCGAAAATTGACACTGAGAATGGAAGAATCGCGTTGGAATAGCGATCAGCGATTCCAGGCCGTCATGAATACTGCCTGTGATGCCATCGTTTTGATGGACGGCAATGGGAACATTTCATATTGGAATCCTGCTGCAGAAATCATGTTTGGGTATAGATCGCATGAAGTCATCGGCAAACATCTCCATTCGCTGATCACTCCTCAAAAATACGGAACGAGTGCTGAAATCGGTTATGAAGAATTCATTAGAACCCGCCATGGTGATGCAACTGGGAATATAATTGAAATTACAGGATTAAGAAAAGATCAAACAGAATTTCCCGCCGAACTTTCTTTATCCGGATTCAAATACCGGGGTGCCTGGCATGCAGCCGGAATTATGCGTGATATTTCATCCCGTAAGCAAAATGAAGATAATCTTCGTACGGCTTATATCGAGATTGAAAGGTTATATCAACAGCTCAATCACGAATATGAATTAGCAAATATTTTTTTTAAAAACGTCTTTCAAAATAATCAAAATACAGATAACCATATCAAATACTACTTATCCTCTATGGGAACTGCCGGGGGCGATTTTTTTCTGACAGCTCCCAGCGTATCTGGCGTAAAATATTTACTCTTAGGGGATTTTACAGGTCATGGATTGTCTGCTGCCCTCGGAGCTATTCCTGTATCGTCCATTTTTCATACAATGGCCAAAAAAGGGCATCCTTTAATCAACATTATCCGAGAAATCAATTCCAATCTTAATCGAATATTGCCGACCGGGCTTTTTTTCAGCGGATGTTTGGTAGAATGGGATCATGCGCATCTGACTGCCCGCGTAGTGAATTTCGGACTCCCTATGGCCATAGTGGTAAGCGAACATGGTGTTATCAAAAGACGCCTACCTTCCCGGCATCTTCCTTTGGGGATTTTACCGGATATCGATCCCAACTTCCATTATATGGAAGTTCCCCTTCAACATAGCGACCGGATATATCTCTTCACAGACGGCATTACCGCAGCTCGAAACAAATCCGGAGAAGAATTTGGTCAGGAACGCCTTGAACAATTATTGACAAGATGCCAGGTTCCTGAACACCGATTTGATGACATCTGCCGCAGCATCACGGAATTCCGTGGAGATACGCCTCAATTGGACGACATGGCCATTGCGGAAATCATATGCGACACATCCGAGATCGATCTCCCGACAGAAGAGATAACAACCATTTCCAACCTGCCTGTGGCTTTGAGCTTATCCCTAACAATCCATCCCAGTACCATGCAAGCAGCACATACGCTGGAAACCATAACAGAATTATTTGTTGAAATGCATATCGAGGCTCGAAAACAAAAACAGAATATCTTTCTTATTCTTTCAGAACTTTATTCCAATGCATTGGAACATGGAATTCTTTTGATGAATTCCGCTCTGAAAAACGAACCGAACGGTTTTGAAAAATATTTTCTAACACGAGCAGAGAGATTGGCCACTCTAAAAACTGGATGGATAAAACTCGACATGGAGCTCATGGTTCAGGATACGACCGGAAGAATTATACTCCGCGTTGAAGACAGTGGGCAAGGTTTTGACTACCTGCTTATTCCAACAGCTCAACCGGACTTTTCCAGTTTTGGAGGACGAGGGCTTTATCTGGTCCGGTCTTTATGTAAGGAACTTATTATTGAAGGGATTGGAAATAAAGTGACAGCTATTTTTGAGTGGTAAAATACATGAATATTATTCACGGTCGCAATTTCGGCACACACTCTGGGGGTATTGTTGATGAATAACGACTTTATGCATCAATTGACGTCTGAAAGTATTTTGGATTTTCTCGCAGATGGAGTTTACATTACGGATTTGAATCGCCGAATTGTTTACTGGAACAAAGCTGCGGAACGCATTACAGGATGGCGAAAACAGGATGTCGATGGGTTATCCTGCATGGATGGTATTTTATGTCATGTAGATAAAGAAAACAGGCAATTATGCGGTAAGAACACCTGTCCGCTTCATCGTGCAATTATCACGGGTAACCCATCATCGGTGCCGATCATCGTTTTTGCCAAAAGTCATGATGGTGAGCGTGTGCCCATGCAGGTTCATGTAGCGCCTATTTGCAACACATCCGGCGATATTATCGGAGGCGTCGAAGTTTTCAGGGATATGTCGGAGGCGATGGTGGATCTGTCCCGGGGAAAAAAAATTCAAGCCCAGGCTTTCAAATGGGATATCAAAGAAGGATCAGGGCTGAAGGCATCCGTCCATAATGTTCCACATGATATTATTGGCGGAGATTATTATGCGGTACAACAGTTATCCCAACATCAGTTTGTATTTTTATTGGCGGACGTCATGGGACACGGAACATCGGCCGCACTCTACACCATGTATTTGCGCACCCTGTTTGATGAATACTGTGGATTGTTTCCCGATATCGGCAATTTTCTGCACACCTTGAACCATCGATTACACCAATTGGTACACAATAATTTCAGCTTTGCCTCCGCGCTGTGCGGCATGATCGATCTGCAACGGCAATCTGTCACACTGGCGGGCGGAGCCCATCCCAGTCCATTCATTTTTCATTCAGACCGGACGGTCGATCGTATCATGATTTCCGGATTTGCACTCGGTATGGTGAAACAGGCGGATTATGCAACCCAGTCCTTTCCGTTCGGACCCGGTGACGTATTATTTACATACACGGACGGCGCTATCGAAAATCCGGATCAAACGGGAACAAACCTGGGGGAAGAAGGGTTGCTCTCCATACTTCAGCGATTGGGCTATCCCCAACAGCATGCGTTGCATCAAAAGATTGAAAATCAAATTATCAGAAATTCGGCCAATGTCGGATTGGATGATGATTTAACATTTCTTGAATTCCACTGGCCTTCCGTTGTTTAGAAAAATAAAATGCTGACCGCATGGTTTCAATCCTTTTAGCGGGCAAGGACCTGGGCAATCTTTTCAATGTCTTTAGCGAACAGGGACCTCGGTGCTTCGAGCAAGACTGGTTTCAGCCTGGTAATGGCAATGCCTACAGCCGGATCTTCATGTACGGACAATATAATGCTGCTTTTAATGCTCAGATATTGATTCATCAGATTCTGCAATACCTTACCCGTATCTGCATCCTTTTCGGACCTGGCCCGATTGACTACCACGATAGGCTGATAATTTGTCAGAAATTTTCGAATCGAATTGGCAGCGGCAAGGTTGATACTGCGCGCTTCTTCAATAAACCCTTCCATGGTTTTAAGTTTCGGATAGCTTTCAAAATCCCGCGCCTTGTCTAACAACAGAATCATATCCGTTTGGTCTAACTGTTTAAAATGCATGGCAAGCCGTCTGAATATCAGCGTTTTCACAAAGCTGTAAGCATTGAGCAAGGATGGTACTTCAGGTGTTGTCACCAGAACACCATCCTGAGCAATGATCAAAAAATCGACCAC
>CAYQKZ010000308.1:0-4210 GCA_964418135.1 uncultured Desulfobacterales bacterium | reverse complement strand
ATACTGGCTCCCTCCAAACCGGAAAGTTTGGCTACCTTTCTCACCGGAAGTAACAGGCTCGAACCAACACCATCTTTGAAATATATAAATGTAGCTTTAGCGAATTGAAAACTTGATAATCGAGTATTATGGAGCTATGGGAAAAGGTCGGAACATCCGGTCTTGTTTCATGGACGTTCGACGGTGAGACCTACACATGCCGGTTTTATCGCCTGGGGTTGTTACGAAGTTTTTCCTCCGAAGCTGCATGAGGTTTCGTTTTCGCTGTTGACGGTGTAGGTGGGCTGTTTTTTTTGAAAAACCGCTACCAGAATTTTATCAATCGCTGTAGATGTGGTCGGGGCGAGAGGATTTGAACCTCCGACTCCCTGCTCCCAAAGCAGGTGCGCTACCAGGCTGCGCCACGCCCCGTTTATTGATTATGGTATTATTTATCATGATTTCAGGGATCAGGCAAGATATAAACTTTCAATAGATCTGATTTTTTCGATTCGCTTCTCGACACATCGGATCGCATTCATGCCGGCTATCCGTTGTAAAGACCATTAGAACTTATTGACATTACAAGATGTTCTTCAATTGTCCTTGACATATTCTGGTTTTTACATTATTTTGATACGACTTTAACGGAATAGATGATCATCTGTTTATATTTTATCCATTCCATTGATGTACCGGCAATGAACCGGACTGTTTAACCAATGGGCGAGAGTGGCGGAACTGGTAGACGCACTGGACTTAGGATCCAGCTCTGGAAACAGAATGGGAGTTCAAATCTCCCCTCTCGCACCAGCTTACACAATTCTCACGCCACTTCTGCAGATAATGCATACTGTCCAGGCAGAAATGGAACCTGCCGGAACGTATGATAATCGGAATCCGCATTCTTCCAAATATATGTCATAAACTGTTTTTGCCACATCGACGGATATGATCCGTCCATACTGCTTAAAGGGAAATGGAAACAATCTAATGAAATTTACGGTAGAAGACGCCAGCACTGTAAAAAAAATCCTTCACATTGAAATCCCCCAAGATGAGGTGGTAAGTGAAATAGATAGTGCCTATAAAGAATTGAACAAAACCGCCAAGATCAAAGGATTTCGCCCCGGTAAAGTTCCTAGAACGGTTCTGGACAGACTGTACAAGAAAGATGTTTATGAAGATGTCCGATTTCGGTTAATCAACAATTCCTACAAAGATGTCATTACCCAATCGGGTCTCAGTCCATTGCGACAACCGGAGATCGATCCCCCGGAACTCACCTCTGACAAAGCGTATTGTTACAGTGCCTCTATAGAAATCACGCCGGAGATACCCGATATCGATTTCAAAGGGCTTGCCCTGAAAAAATCGCTTTATAAAACCTCGGAAGAAGAAATAGACGTTCAATTGAAAATGGTTCAGAAAAATCTTTCTGAACGTAAACCAGTCGAGCCCCAACGGCCATCTCAGGAAGGCGACTATGTCGTATTAGATTACGAAGGATTTAAAGACGGTTCTGCTCATCCAAACCTGCAGAAAACGGAAAACATGACATTGAAAATTGGGACATCGCAGATGACCAAAGATTTCGATGCCCAAGTCATTGGAATGATGCCCGGTGAAGACAAAGATTTTACGATTAAATTTCCAGATGATTACTCCAATGCCGAGATTGCTGGTCAGCAAGTGGATTTCAAAATCCATCTGCATGAAGTCCGCGAAGAGATTCTTCCGGAAATCAACGATGACTTTGCCAAGAGACTCGGCTCCTACAATACGATCGAAGACGTAAGAACAGCCATCAGAAAAGATATTCAACAGGGCTACGACAAACGGGCGGAACAAGAAATCAATGAACAAATATTTTCGGCGCTGATCGAAAAAGCACCGTTTGAAACGCCCGATACATTGATAGGTTTAGAACTTGCGGGGATTATTCGTGAGATCGAGCGGTCTTACGAACATCATCAGATCAAGTTGGAAACCATTGGTCTCACCCGTGAAGTCATGGCTGAAACATATCGGGATACCGCCGAAAAACAACTCAGGCGGCAGTTGATTCTCGGAAAAATCATTGCTCAGGAAAAGCTGACGATTCCCGATCCCGAACTGAACAAGGCACTCCAGGACATGGCGATCGTTTACGGCAAACCCGTTGCAGAAATCAAATCTCATTACGATCAACATCCTGAAGAACTCGAGTATTTTAAACACGCTCTCCTTGAAAAACATGCGATCAAACTTATCATTGATAGTAATACGATTGAAGAAATCGAACCTGTCCGAGAAAATTCGACAGATTCCTCACCCGAACAATAGTTTTGGTACGATATTTGCTGTATTTGTACCCAAGTTGCTAAAATAGGAGAACGTCCGTGCCATTGATACCCATGGTCATTGAACAGAGCAGCCGCGGAGAACGTGCTTACGACATTTATTCACGGCTTCTTAAAGACAGGATCATCTTTCTAGGAACACCCATCAACGATGAGGTTGCCAATCTTCTGATCGCACAACTGCTTTTTTTGGAATCCGAAGATCCCGGGAAAGAAATCAATTTTTATATCAATTCCCCCGGAGGGTCCGTTACAGCCGGTCTTGCTGTATACGACACCATGCAGTACATTAAGCCGGATATCACTACGGTTTGCATTGGTCAGGCCGCCAGCATGGGCGCATTGTTGCTTGCAGCCGGCACAAAAACAAAACGATACTCGCTTCCCAATTCCAGAATCATGATCCACCAGCCCATGGGCGGATCGCAAGGTCAGGCATCGGACATTGCCATTCAGGCAAAGGAGATACTTCGGTTAAAGGATACCTTGAATGATATTCTGGCATTTCATACCGGAAGAGATATTGAACAGATTCGCAAAGACACGGACCGGGATTTTTTTATGTCCGGTTGGGAATCCAAAGAGTACGGACTGATCGATCATGTCATCGCCAATCGGGACGATCTGGATCGACTGGTTAAAACGGAGGCATAACATGGCCAAAAAAGATGATGTGACGGACAATCTCTTCTGTTCTTTCTGCGGCAAGAACCAAAAAGAAGTTGCTAAACTGATTGCCGGTCCCGCTGTCTATATCTGTGATGAGTGTATCCAGTTGTGCAGTGAAATCATTGACGAAGAAACCGAGCAAAATGCTGCAACCCAGCAGCGGACACTGATCCCGAAACAGATCAAGGAAATGCTGGATGATTATGTCATCGAACAGGAACATGCCAAAAAAATTCTGGCTGTTGCCGTTCACAATCACTATAAACGGCTGGATTCATTTGTCAACCAGGCAGATGTGGAAATTCAAAAGAGCAATATTCTTCTGATTGGTCCGACCGGGAGCGGAAAAACCCTTCTGGCGCAAACCCTGGCCAGATTTTTGAATGTACCATTCACCATCGCCGATGCAACCAGTCTGACGGAAGCCGGATATGTCGGCGAAGATGTCGAAAACATCATTTTATCGCTTCTTCAGAATGCGGATTACGACTTGGACAAGGCCAAACGCGGCATTGTCTACATTGACGAAATCGATAAAATCGCATCCAAGTCAGACAATCCCTCCATCACTCGCGATGTTTCCGGTGAAGGCGTTCAGCAGGCACTGCTGAAAATTATCGAGGGAACAACGGCCAGTGTTCCACCGAAGGGAGGCCGAAAACACCCGCAACAGGATTTTGTCAAGGTGGATACCTCCAATATTCTTTTTATCTGCGGTGGAACATTCAGCGGACTTGAAAAGATCATTCAGCGTCGATTGGGATCGAATGTGATGGGCTTCGGCTCCAAGATCGTCGAAAAATCGGATCACAATCTCGGTGAATTGTTGAAAATGGTCCGGCCTGAAGATTTGATCAAATTTGGTCTGATTCCCGAGTTTCTTGGCAGACTCCCTGTCGTTGCCACCCTGGATGAACTCAATGAAAACTCACTGATTCGAATTCTCAAAGAACCCAAAAACGCTCTGATCAAACAGTATTCAAAACTGTTTGAAATGGAAGGGGTCAATTTACGATTGACCGACAGTGCGCTGTCTGCCATTGCCAGTGAAGCACTCAAACGAAAATCCGGAGCAAGAGGGCTTAGAGCCATACTGGAAAACTGCCTGCTGAACATCATGTATGAAATTCCTTCGATTGAAGATGTCAAAGAGTGTGTGATCAGTGAAGAAGTTGTTTTGCACAACGAATCACCGATTCTGCTTTATGAACCGGTAAAAA
>CAYQKZ010000307.1:0-4214 GCA_964418135.1 uncultured Desulfobacterales bacterium | reverse complement strand
ATCAGACCCGTCAGCCGCTGATCGTTCCCAACTATCCGCAGAGTCCCTATTATTTTCCGGTTGTGGACTTGAAGTCCGGGTTCCAGACACTCAATATGCTGGATGTTCCTATTCAGATTCCGGATCGGATGATCGGCGTTCTGTGCGCGGTCAATAAAAAAGACGGCGGGTTCGATCAGACCGATATCGAAATATTAAGCGCCATTGCCAGCGCGGTGGCCTTTCCCGTTGAAAACGCCCGGATCAATGCGGAACTGAGGCTTTCCTATGAAGAAGTCCAGACCCTTAGCCGGGCCAAGGACCGCGTGATTCATCATCTTTCCCATGAACTGAAAACACCGGTGTCCGTGTTGTCGGCCTCATTGGGTCTTCTTGAAAAGAAAATGTCCGGCGATCATGATGATCCGGGAATCCGACGGATCATAGCGCGCGCCCAGCGCAGCCTCATGCGGATACTCGATATGCAATATCAGGTTCAGGACATTCTCCGGCAGCGGGATTACCGGGCCCACAATCTGCTTTCGGCACTGTTGGACAACTGTTCGGATGTGTTTGAAACCTTGGCCGATGAAGTCTGTGAGGATGGGGACTTATCACAGAAAATTCGAAACCGGATTCAGGAATTGTTCGGGCCGGTGGACTCCGTTTCCGAAGAAATCCAGTTGGATGTTTTTACGGAAAATGTCTTGCGGCAGCTCGAACCCCATTTTCTTCACCGCAACTGCCAGATTCACCGCCACATCGAATCCACGCTCCCTGTTTTTATCCCCAAAGACGTGTTATATAAATTGATCGAAGGTCTGTTGCGAAATGCCATCGAAAACACCCCGGACGCCGGTGTGATCGAGATCGGTGTCCGCAGCCTCACTTCCGGTTCCGAACTCGAGATCAAGGACTTCGGTATCGGTATTACCGCTGAAAACCAGAAATTGATTTTTGAAAGTCATGTATCGACGACCGAGCCGCTCCAGTACGCCACCCGAAAACCCTATGATTTTCGTGCCGGCGGTAAGGGCTTCGATCTGCTGAGAATGAAGATTTTTTCCGAGCGATATCATTTCTCGATCCGCATGCGTTCCAGCCGGTGTATTCATATTCCCGAAGACAAGGACATGTGTCCGGGAGACATCGGGCTGTGCCGTTACTGTAATACCGTTGAGGATTGCATGCATTCCGGCGGAACCACGATGACGGTCCATTTTATATGAAAAAAAAAGACGATAAGTTTTTCCGTGAAATTGAAATCGAATTTTTGATTCACGAGTTGAAAGATCCGGTGTCGATCATTGAAACCGGTGTCCGCATGCTTCTGGAACGGCGGGAAGCCTACGGGCCGCTTTCGGACAAACAGGAAAAGACGCTCAAACGGGTGCTGAGAAATGCGCAGAAAGCCCGCACCATGATGCACGGGCTGCTGGAAATCGGTCGGTCCGAGGCTGGATGCTTCGTGTGTTCGTGTTTTTCACTGGTGCCGACGGTTCAGGATATGGTGATGGAATCGGTCGAGTCGGTCTGTCCCGCTATTTTCGAACAGATCGGTTCACGGGATAATCTGGAAGATGCCATGACATTTCTAACGAGTCAGAAAATTCATCTGCACCTGGGTTCGGAAGTTTCCGATATTGAACTGAATCTGGATGAAGTCAAATTCCGGCAGATTGCCGGTAATCTGATCAAAAATGCGCTGCATCATCGCAGGGAGCGTATCGATATCCGACTGGAATTCCGGAATCACAAGATATGGGTCGAGGTGTCCGATGACGGACCCGGAATCGGCGCCGAACACCACGAAATGGTTTTTCGCAGATACACCCAGATCAAGGCCAGTGATGCGCTGACACGCACCGGCCATGGACTCGGGCTGGCCGGCGCGTTGATTCTGGCCCAGTCCATGGGCGGAACCATCGAAATTATCAGCCGGAAAGGCAAGGGCGCCACGTTTCGGCTGTCGCTGCCGTGTGAGCTGAACATACACAATCTGGAACATTCCGCTCAGAATATTTCACCGATCAGTGGCAGCGGATAGCCGTTTGCCGGAGCGACTCGTCAGAAATCATTCCGTTTCCCCCCTCCCGGCCTCCCCCCGCTGGGGGGAGGAGATGAACGGGTACACTAACGGATTGCTGCGTGATATTCCTGAAGCGACCGCACCTGCGGCGGCCCTTCCCGGCGGGCGGCAATACCTTTGGCTGCGGCAACAGCGGCGGCCGTCGTGGTGATGTACGGCGTTTTGTATTTAATGGCGGCTTTCCGGATATAACTGCTGTCTTCCGAACTCTGTCTGCCGCTCGGGGTGTTGATCACCAGATTCACTTCACCGTTTTTGATGGCATCCACAAGATCCGGACGGCCATATCCCAGTTTTTTCATTTCTTCGGAATCGATCCCGTTTCGTTTTAAAAACTCCCGAGTGCCACGGGTGGCCAGTACCCGGAATCCCATATCGCGGAAAAGTCGGGCCGGCTCCAGCGCAGCGCTTTTGTCCATGTCTGAAATCGTAAACAGCACGCCACCGTCGAGTGGCAGAGATGTCTGGGTGGCTTCCTGGGCCTTGTAGAAGGCGCGGCCGAAATTCATGGAAAGCCCCAGCACTTCGCCGGTGGACCGCATTTCCGGCCCCAGCACCGGGTCCACTTCCGGAAACATGTTGAACGGAAACACCGCTTCCTTGACACCGAAATGCGGAATGACAGCCGGCGACAAGTTGAGTTCGGAGAGTTTTTTTCCCAGAATGATGTCGGTGGCAATGCGCGCCATGGAGATATTACAGACCTTGGATACGATCGGCACGGTGCGGGAGGCTCTGGGATTGGCTTCCAGGACATATACGGTGTTGCCGTGAATCGCATACTGGATGTTCATCAGCCCCACCACACCAAGTTCCGAGGCGATTTTCCGGGTGTATTCCCGGATGGTTTCCACATGCTGAGGGGGAATGCCAATTGTTGGGATGACGCATGCCGAATCTCCCGAATGGATTCCGGCCAGCTCGATATGCTCCATGACCGCGGGAACGAAGGCATCGCTGCCGTCTGCAATGGCGTCTGCCTCGGCTTCGATGGCGTTGTCGAGAAATTTGTCGATATAGATGGGCCGCTCCGGAGACACTTCCACGGCGAATTTCATGTAGTGCCGCAGCATTTCCTCGTCATGCACGATTTCCATGGCCCGACCGCCCAGAACATAAGATGGCCGGACGATCAAGGGATACTGGATGGCAGCGGCAATGGAAAGTGCTTCCTCCGTAGTTCGGGCCAGTCCGGATTCGGGCTGGGGAATGGCCATCTTTCGCATGATCCGGCTGAATCGCTCCCGGTCTTCGGCCAGATCGATGGTTTCCGGTGAGGTTCCCAGAATGGTGACCCCGGCGGCGGCCAGTTCACCGGCAATGTTCAGCGGTGTCTGTCCGCCGAACTGGACGATGACCCCTTCAGGTTTTTCTTTTTCATAAATGCTGAGAACATCTTCCACGGTCAGGGGCTCGAAATAGAGCTTGTCGGAAGTGTCGTAATCGGTGGATACGGTTTCCGGGTTGCAGTTGACCATGATGGACTCATAGCCCGCATCCCGAATGGCAAATGCGGCGTGTACGCAGCAGTAGTCGAATTCGATGCCCTGGCCGATGCGGTTGGGCCCGCCACCCAGCACCATGATTTTTTTGCGGTTGCTGACGGGCACGGTGTCCGGTGCATTGTAGGTGGAAAAATAATAGGCCGCATTTTCCACACCGCTTACCGGAACCGCTTCCCAGGCTTCGGACATGCCGGCGGCGATCCGCTGTGCGCGAAGCGTGGCTTCGGGAATATCGAGAATTTTGGCCAGGTATCTGTCCGCAAATCCTTCCTGCTTGGCCTGGATCAGGAGGGCCTCCGGCAGGGTTTTACCTTTGTACGTCAGGATTTCGTTTTCGCGTGTGACGAGTTCCTTCATCTGTTCGAGGAACCAGGGTTTGATGTGTGTTTTTTCATAAAGGGTCGGAATATCCGCACCTTTGCGGATTGCTTCATAGAGGATGAACTGCCGTTCGCTGGACGGTGTGCCGAGCTGAACCATCAGGCTGTCCAGAGGCTGATCGTGAAAATCCTTGGCAAACCCGAGCCCATATCGTCCGATCTCCAGCGAGCGGATGGCTTTTTGCAGGGCTTCCTTGTAATTTTTCCCGATGCTCATCACTTCTCCGACGGCCCGCATCTGGGTGCCCAGCCGGTCTTCGA
>CAYQKZ010000306.1:0-4224 GCA_964418135.1 uncultured Desulfobacterales bacterium | reverse complement strand
TGTGAATAGCTCATATCAATGATGTGACGGATAATCATCGAAATACACTTTTCAGGTATCTTTCTTAAATTCTATGGTAAAATTTCATAAAATAAACAACCAAAAAAAACTAATTTTATATTTTCAGTAAGTTATGAGTTGTTATAAATTTAAAATCTATAAACTACCATCGGAATTTAAGAAAGATACGAATTGTTTATATGAAAGATGGGCAAATTAAAGACTTTCAGAAAATTCATTTCGCAAAGCAGCAGGGAGGGAATAGGCCTTTTTCGGCCATTCCCGACCGATAACGAAGTAAAATTATTTTTTTTGAATGTCTATAGAACCCGGTACGATTGCGTCATAACAATCAATAAAGGATTTGATATATGGACAGTTCCAATCGCTCATTCGATAAATTCATCCAGGAAATTGTGGAAAAATGGGGAAATTCGCAGCATGCGGATGCCAATCACCATGATTATGGCATTACGGTGGTAACGGTTTCGTCGGAACCCGGCAGCGGTGGCCGGGTGATTGCCAGAGGCATTGCCGACCGAATGGGGTATGATTTGTTTCTGCGGGATATCATCCGGGAGATTGCCGAACGGGCGGATATCGGCTCTTCGGTGATCGAATCCATCGAAAAAGAGCGGCTTTCCGGGATTGAGGATTTCATCGCGACCCTGGTCAGCAGGCGTTATCTGTGGCCGGAGGTGTATTTGCAGCAACTCATGAAAATCATCGGTGTCATCGGCAAGCATGGTAAGGCGGTGATTGCCGGCCGGGGTGCCAATTTTATCCTGCCTCCGAAAGAACGGCTCAGTATCCGTATCGTGGCGCCCATGGACCTTCGGATTCGGAATATGTCCAGAATTCTGAAGCTTTCCGAAGAAGAGGCCACCAAACGGGTGGTCATGAAAGAAGCCAAGCGAAAGGCCTTTATCCGAAAATCCTTCAATGAGGATATTGCGGACCCCATTAACTACGATCTGGTGTTCAATACCGAATACATCCGTTACGAAGCAGCGGTGGAGATAGTTCGGCAGATACTGGAAGCCGGCGGGAAGTCTGGGTGGCCGCTGCCTCCCAGTATGGGATAGCCGGCCTTTTGAATTTCTTCGAACACTTCCGCCATATGATGGGTTCCCCGTGTTTCCAGTTCCAGAGAGACGCTGGTGACAAACAGGGGAATATCCATGACATTCCGGTCATGAAAGATATGAAGCACATTGGCTTTCCAGCGGGCCACCAGAGACAAGAGTCTTGCCAGTGATCCCGGCGTATCGTCCAACTGAACCTGAATCCGCATGATCCGGCCGTTTTTCAGCATCCCCTGATGAAGGATTCGGCCCAGTAGCGGGCTGTCCACATTTCCGCCGCTGATCACCAGAACGACTTTGCTGCCACGGGGTACGCAGACGGCCCCGCTGAGAAGTGCGGCCAGGGGGACGGCGCCGGCGCCTTCGGCCAGAACTTTTTTTCGTTCCAGCAGCATCAGAATGGCGTGGGCAATACTGGCTTCATCCACGAGAGCGATCCGTTCCACGCCGGACTGCATGAATTCAAACGTCACCTGTCCTACCTGACGGACACAGATGCCATCGGCAATGGACGATTGCGCTCGTACGGTTTTGACATGGCCGCGATGGAGGGCTTCCGACGCAGACGGGCAGACACCTGCCTGCACCCCGATCACCTTTGCTTTGGATGCCATCGCTTTTGCTGCCATGGCAATGCCCGATATCAGCCCGCCTCCACCGACTGGCGCCAGAATCATCTCTGCATCGGGAAGTTCTTCCAGGATTTCAAGCCCCAGCGTACCTTGTCCGGTAATGATATCGACATCGTCAAAGGGATGGATGAAGCTTTTGCCGGTGTCGGCAATTTCTTTGGCTTTATCGAGGCTTTCGCCGATGCTTTTGCCCCACAGCATCACTTGCCCGCCATAATTGATGGTGGCTTCCTGCTTGGAAATCGAAGCCCATTCCGGCATGACGATCGTTGCCGAAAACCCTGCCAGAGATGCCGCCAGCGCAACCCCCTGGGCATGATTGCCGGCCGATGCCGCCACCACCCCACCGGAGAGTATTTCGTTTCTTCTGGAAAAAATTTTATTCGTTGCCCCACGGATCTTGAAAGATCCGGTTTTTTGAAGGTTTTCCAGTTTCAGATATATCTGGCAGTCAAAGATTTTGCTGAATGTGGGGGAATGCACCAGCGGGGTATGTATGATATGGGGGCGGATCAGTTCGGCTGCCTGACGGAGCCGATCCAGGGAAATGACAGAGGAATTATCGGTTGACATGGGATTGCCTCGATTGATGTCAAGGTGATTTCCGATGATGAGTATATCCTCATGAATCAATCAAACGTTGACCGTTCACCGTTAACGGTGTTTTCATGATATTGTTTGTTGGAAATCGCCTATGCAATTTGGAATTCCTTATCATACAGTTAAAGTCATTGCAAGACGGGCATAGTTTATCTATAATTATCAATTCAAGGTGTACCGGCACGCAAAGAGAATCCCATGAAACAAGTCAGTTTCTTTGCGTACTTTGCGCCTTTGCGGTGAAATAATAGATGATCGATGCCTGATTTGCAATCAATTGGAAACCCTATGAAACCCGTAGTCGCCCTTGTCGGCAGGCCTAATGTCGGAAAATCAACCTTGTTCAACCGCATTACCCGGACCAAAAACGCCCTGGTGGACAACGCTCCCGGTGTTACGCGAGATCGCCATTACGGCGAAGCCGTATGGGAAGACGTTCCCTTTTCGATTGTGGATACCGGTGGTTATTTAACCGGTGACGGCGACCAATTTTCTCCGCTGGTTCGCAGTCAGGTCATGCAGGCCATTCAGCATGCCACGGTCGTTGTCATGGTTCTGGATGGAAAATCCGGTGTTTCCCCGTACGACCGGGATGTTATCGAACTCTTTCGCAATGTTTCCCAGCCGGTATTTTATGTGGTGAATAAAATTGACGGGCTGGAGCGAGAGGTAAACCTGTTTGAGTTTTATTCCCTGGGGATCGAAGAACTGTATCCGGTTTCCGCCGAACACAATTACGGGGTTCCGGATTTTCTGGATGCGTTGATTCGGTCATTTCCTTCAGACTCCCCGGACGATTCCATCCATGCATCCGATGATGTCATCAAAATTGCCGTTGTCGGCCGGCCCAATGTGGGCAAATCTTCCCTGATCAATCGGCTGCTCGGAGAAGACCGGCTGCTGGTCAGCGACATCCCCGGAACCACTCGGGATGCCATCGACACCTTGTGCCGGCGAGGTGATCAATCCTATCTGCTGATCGATACGGCCGGTATCCGCCGTAAATCCAAGGTCGATGAAAAAATCGAGAAATTCTCCATCATCAAATCCCTGAAAAGCATGGATCGATGTGACGTGGCCCTCATCGTCCTCGATGTCGAAGAAGGCATTACCGAGCAGGATATCCACGTGGCCGGATATGCGTTTGAAAGAGGATGCGGCTGTATTTTTCTTCTGAATAAATGGGACCGGGTCGAAAAAGACAAGCGAACCCTGAAACGCTATGTGGATGATCTCCGGTACAAAGCCAAATTCCTGAATTTTGCCCCAGCCGTCACCATTTCGGCCCTGACAGGCCTCCGGGTGCCTTCGATCTTTGGACATGTGGACGATGTCTATGCCCAGTATTCCACCCGGATCGGCACCGGCCAGCTCAACAAGCTCTTCGAGCAGGCAACACTCGACAAGGAACCTTCGATTTATAAAGGCAAGCGCCTCAAATTCTACTACGCCACCCAGGTTTCCGAAAAACCCCCCACATTTGTGGCATTCGTCAATGTTCCCGAAGGCATTCACTTTTCCTACGAGCGTTATCTGATCAATCAGATCCGCGGAACGTTCGGATTGAAACACACCCCCATCCGCATGATGTTCCGCGAACGCGCCGGCAGAAAACCCTAATTCATAATTCATATATGCCCCCAGACATCTTCGATCACCACTCCCGGAAAGCTGCCGATCCCCTCCGCCCCCTGGCCGAACGCATGCGTCCCCGAACGCTGGATGAATTCTTCGGTCAGAAGGATGTGGTGGGCGATGGGTCCCTCCTGCGGCACGCCATTTCCGCAGACCGCATCTTTTCCATGATTCTCTGGGGGCCGCCGGGATGTGGCAAAACCACTCTGGCCCGTATTGTGGCACGGGATACCCGCTGCCATTTCGTGCATTTTTCCGCCGTGCTTTCCGGG
>CAYQKZ010000305.1:0-4242 GCA_964418135.1 uncultured Desulfobacterales bacterium | reverse complement strand
TTTCGATGCCTTCGGATTGGATGATGCGGATGTTGTTCAGAAAATATTCCGGGGACTCGGGATATACGGTTTCAAGCCCCCTGATTTCAGGGATGCCGGCATTCGGTTGAATGATGACGGGTATATCTACCCAGTTCCGTATTTCTCTGGCCAGATCCACCATGGCATCGCTTCCGATGGAGCAGTTGGCGCCCACGGCAAACGCGCCGGCATCCCGCAATGATTTCATGCCGACTTCGACCCGATTACCCATCATCGTGGCAAAACCGGAAGGGATTCGTTGAAATGTCAGGGTGGTGATGATCGGAAGGGCGCAGACGGACTGGATGCCTTTGACAGCAGCCAGGGCTTCAGCAAGATCGAACATGGTTTCGACGATGATGACATCCACGCCGGCATGGGAGAGTGCCTCCGCCTGCGATGCGAATGCGTCAATGGCCATTTCCACGGATATCGTTCCGGAAGGTTCCAGCAATTCACCTGTCGGGCCGATATCGCCTGCCACATACGTGCCATCGGTTCCGGCAGCACGGGCAATGTGAACCGCCAGCGTGTTGATTCTCTCGGCATGGTTTCCCAGCCCGGCTTTTTGTAATTTGACGGAAGTTCCGCCAAAGGTATTTGTGGTGACGATATCCGCACCGGCATCGAAATAGGCTTTATGAATACTCTGAACGATTTCTGGCTTTTCCAGATTCCAGAATTCCGAAGCCTTGCCGCCGCCAAGCCCTTCCCGGATCAGCATGGTTCCCAGTGCACCGTCAAATATCAGTCCCTGGTTCTGTACTTTTTCGATGAATGTCATGGCCCGACTTTCCTTTATGCCATCATATGCAGGGGCGCGACTGCGCCCCTGCATATGATGGATATCGCGTCTTACTTCTGTATTAAACGAAACATCTTTTAGGAAGATCCGGAGATTGCGACCAATCCGCCGGCAGTTTCTGGTCGGGGGCTTCGCCGAATTTGGCTTTCACTTTGCCAAGACCCGGCCTGGCGTACTGCATGTGGCCTTCTTTCAATGTACGGCCGTTGATAACGGCTTCAGATCGGAGTCTGCGGCCGATGGTCTTTTCCATCTGCCTGCCGAGCCATAGAATTCTGTTCACATCATAACCATGATCGATCCCCATTTCATCGATCTGAACCAGGGTGTCTTCCAGGCATACCAGACCGACATACCGAGGATCGTCGTAATAGTAATCGCCGGTTCCTTTGGTGGGGCAGTCGTCCAGGAAATTGGCGGGTTGACCGCCCAGGCCGCCCAGCGTGGCTTCGAAATGGGTGATGCCGGCCTGAAGCGAGGCCAGAACCGATGCGGATGCCACCCGTTTGGTTTCGTGAAAATGGGCGATGTGCAGTGCCGGGTTGGGGATTTCATCCAGAATCATGGAAAAATAGCGATAGACATTCGCCGCGGAAGCACTGCCGTCGTGATCGGCATGTTCCACGTCGTGGGCACCGATCGACAGCCATCGTTTGGTGAACTCGACCGCATCCTTCAATTCCGTGGCGCCGCCGATGGGGCTTCCCCAAATGGTGCTGACGGTTCCGCACATCTTGATGCCGGCGTCCGTGCACTTCTGAATACACCGCTCGGCTTCCTTCCAGTAATCCGGCAGCGACGTGCCGGAATTGGCGAAATGATGCTGCTCTTCCGTGGATACCATCATGAGAATGCGGTCCGGACCCACCCCTTTCTGTTTGAGTGCGATGGCGCGATCCACGGCGGTCTCGCGAATGGTAATGGCGGTCAGGCAGATATCGTCGTAGTTGATGCCTTTTTTGGCGCAGCGGCTTTTGAACCGGTCGCTTCTCAGATGGGCGAGGAGTTGTTCGGCATCTTTGAACTGGGGCATGGAAACAGGGTTGCCCAGGTTGGTGACTTCGATATTGCGGCAGCCGGCAAAAATCAATTCTTCCAGATAAAATATCTTGGCAGCCGTTGAAACAAATTTTTCTTCATGCTGGAAACCATCTCGAATCGTAATGTCGCCGATGGTGACTTTTCGGGGCATTCTGGGAAAAACTTTCCAGTAATCATACTCGGTCATGGTGGACTGTTCTCCTAAAAAGTAATCAGTTGTAAGTGATCAGTTGGGTAAATTGGTCGACATCGACTGTATCGTCAATACTACTACCGGCGCATTCTTGAAGAACCGCATGGGGAATGTGAAATCCGCCCTGCCCGGCATGTATTGATTGCACAGGGGAACTATATTCCTTTGTAAACGGGTTTGCGTTTTTCGCGGAACGCGGCCAGGCCTTCCAGCCGGTCCTGGGTTGGAATGCACACCCAGTAGGCATTGGATTCAATGGCCAGACCGGTGGAAAGATCGGTTTTCATGCCGTCGTTGATGGCGTATTGTGCCTGTTCGATGGCAATCGGTCCGGTTTCGCAGATCATGGCCGCCATGTTGAAGGCTTCCGTCAGGAGGTGATCGGGTTCACAAATCTGATTGGCCAGTCCGATGGTGAGGGCTTCTTCGGCGCCGACTCTTTTCCCGGTAAAAATCAGCTCTTTGGCTTTGCCTTTCCCCACCAGCCGGGGAAGCCGCTGCGTGCCGCCGGCACCGGGAATGATGGCCAACCGGGTTTCGGTGAGTCCCATCACAGCGATTTTAGAGGCGATGCGGATATCGGAGGCCAGCGCCAGCTCGGTGCCGCCTCCCAGTGCAATACCGTTGACAGCGGCTATGACCGGTTTGTTGAGGTATTCGATGGCGGTAAAAAGGTTTCGAATGGTCAAAATATATTCTTTGACCTGGGCGGGGCTCATGCCGGCCCTTTCCTTCAAATCGGCCCCCGAACAGAATGCTTTATCACCGGCGCCGGTGATGATGACAACACGGATTTCTGTCATAAACCGGATGGCTTCCACCTCCTGCTGCAAGGTACGAAGCAGATCGAAACTCAGCGAATTCATTACCCCCGGTCTGTTCAACGTCAGGAGGATAACGCCGTTTTTTTCTTCCTTCAGTAAGATATTCTCTTCCATGGTTCTCCAGTAACGATACGTATGAAAATTGGCATGTTATGGTTTTAAGGATCATGTTTCCGGGAAAGCGGCAGGGAGGGGATAAACCTTTTTTCGGCTATCCCCGACCGGTAACGCACCCACCATCTTTATCATGAACACGATATCGGCATCAGCACCCGATGTACCGGGAGATCACGATTCTCTGAACTTCCGACGTGCCTTCCCCGATTTCAAGAAGTTTGTGATCCCGATAGAATCTTTCCACACCGTATTCTTTCATCAAGCCATAGCCGCCATGAATCTGCACCGCATGATCGACGACCCGACCCATGACTTCGGAGCAGTAAAGTTTGGCCATGGCTGCCTCTTTTTCAAAGGGGCGATGCTTGCTTCTAAGCCAGCAGGCCTTATACATCAGGTTTCGGGCGCACTCGATCTCTGTGGCGCAATCTGCCAGCTTGAAGGCAATCGCTTGAAATTTACAGATCGGCTGACCGAACTGTACCCGTTCCCTGGCATATTTCAACGCTGCGTCAAAAGCTCCCTGCGCACCGCCAAGCCCCATGGCGCCGATGGAAAGTCTTCCGCCGTCCAGTGTTTTCAACATCTGATGAAATCCATCCCCGCGTTTGCCCAGGATATTGCTGTCTGGCACCCGAACATTGTCGAAATACAGTTCGGCGGTGTTGGATGCACGCCACATCATTTTTTTATGCATGGGAACAGCTTTGAATCCCGGGGTGCCGCTTTCCACCAGAAAGCAGGTATATTCCGGGCGACCATTGGATCGTGTTCCGGTAATGGCTTGTACCGTAACACCCATTGTCATGTCACAGGCGGCATTGGTGATAAAAATTTTCGAGCCGTTGATGATCCAATCATTTCCGTCTTGAATGGCGGTGGTTTTGCTGCCGCCGGCATCCGATCCGGCTGTGGGCTCGGTCAGGCCGAAACCCCAGAGGCCTTTCCCCGAACAAAGTGTCGGAAGATATTTTCGTTTCTGCGCTTCGGAACCAAAATAATACAGGGGGCCGATGCCCAACGAGTTACCGGCGGCAACTGTTGCCGCCTGGGAGCCGTCGACTCGGGCAACTTCCTCCACAGCGATAATGTAGGACAGATAATCCATGCCCTGGCCGGCATATTCTTCCGAAACAAACATGCCGAAAAGACCGATGTCTCCCATTTTTCGGGTCAGTTCCGGTGAGAATGTTTCGGATTCATCCAGGTCCGGGGCGATCGGGGCAATTTCCAACGCAATC
>CAYQKZ010000304.1:0-4253 GCA_964418135.1 uncultured Desulfobacterales bacterium | reverse complement strand
CCGGATGTGACGGCTGCCGTCCAGGACATGGTTCCCGAACCGGTATTGGACACATTGAATGTTGTCGTACCGCTTTCTTTGGCGACATTGCGGGTATCGGGTGCGACCGAAAGCGCCGGTAGCATGTTCGACGCAACAAACGACTCCCAATACATCGGCATGGCATCGTACCCCTTGCCTGTAATGTCCTTGAATGTATCGTTGAAATTATAATAGGCCGTCAGTCCGGATTCATTGCCGGATAGCGTTTTGTACATCGAACCGGCAATTTCATCCTGGGAAAGCGCTCTGTTCCACATCCTGAGTTCATCGATGGAGAACGAACCAGCCGGCCCTTGGGTACCGCCATAACCGACGACCAGGGGGGAATCAATTTCAGACAGAATATTGCCTTTTACATCCATTTTACCCTTCAGCACGCCGTTGACGTAAATTTTCCAGTTATCCGCCGTCAAACTGGAATCATAAGTCATGGCAATGTGCGTCCATGTCTCCTTCGGAAGCACTACGCCTGTTCCAAGCCAAACGTTGGTCTGGTCTGTTATCAATCTTCCGTAAATCTGAAAACCATCCCACGCACCCACCATGTAAGTGCCATGAGAATCTAAACTTCCCCGGGTTTTTGAGAACAGACTGTTGAAATACGACGATTCATCAGACATTCTCAACAACCAGAATTCAGATGTCATTGCCGATGTGAAATTGATATTGGGATTTGCCGGTATCTGAATATTGTCGGTTCTTGTCGTTCCGGACTTGGTACAGGACAAAACCTTGTCGGTTGCACCAGGCGCCTTTTCCGGAGCTATCCTTCGATAGTAAATGTGAGCTTGATACTGGTTGGTTCCACTGGATGCGGCATAATGAACGACATCATCGGCACAGACAGTCATGTCAGGCTTTTGCCATGTATTGATGTTCAAATGAGGATTGGCACCGCCAGTATAAGTGGTCCCTTTGTCTGAAGACCGAAAATAGGAGCTGTTAACCAGGTGTACCATTGACGAGTTTGGATTCGCCTTGATATGTGGCCACCAGCCACCGGAAGACAATCGCTGGGACTCACCCCATGATGCGCCATTGTCCGTGGATCGCCATACATATGTTCCCGTAGGGGAATCACCCAGTATGGTCGTGATATATATATCGGAACCATTGGCTGCGATGGTTTCCTGGCCGGCATAGGCGCCGCTGTGATACCCTTCGGGATAAGTGTGAAGCGTAATCGGAGTGGTCAATGTCAGACCACCGTCCGTACTGCGACATGTACGAAGGGTGGGCGCCCACCATCCGTCAAAGCTTCCAGGATTGTCATTGTTTATCCATACGATGTTTACATTTTTTTCATCAGCCACAATATTGGGAGAATAGTTTACATTCTGTATTCCTGTATAATAGGAGTTGCCATTGGAGGCGGGAATTGTAACCTGCACCGGGGATTTGAACGTAACCCCCCCGTCCCATGATGAGAAAAGCAGCAATCGGGAAGGATCATAATACTGGTTATCGTTTGTATAGCCAAGCACATAAACATAATCACCCGATCTGGAAATATCCACGATACCAGCCGACTGTGTCCCCGTAATGCTTGAGATCGTCGAACGTTCAAATGTGGCAAAACCATCGGTGGAACGAGTACAGTAAATATTTTTCTCGGTAATGTTGTTATTCAGGGTGTGATATTCCGACCATGCAATTATCGATGTCCCATTCTGGGAAGTGATGTATACTCCGCTATATGAATAGGTTGCATTACCGGATAGTACAATGGGATTATCCGAATTAAACGTCGTACCGTCATCGGCGGACCGCAAACATAAAAGACTGCCATTCATGCAATATGCAATATTGACATAGGGAGAATCTGCCGCCAGAGTTTGCCAATCCTCAGAAAATTGTATGGCATTTTGTGATGTTTCAATAAGTTTTTTAGGCGTTTCAAAAGTTATTCCGCCATCGGTGGATCGGGTATAGAAAATCGCTCTGTTATAATTAGCTTTTTTTGTTGCGAACCATACAATGTGCATGTAATTGCCAGAAGTGGTGATTTTGGGAAATTCATGCATGTATTCTTCATCGGTATCTCCCAATATTGAAATATTGATCAGCCATTTCGAGTAAGATCCTGCGCCGACTTCTTGTTGAAAGTTGGCGACCAGCGCCCGATTCCCAATCGCCGTGAATGTGTACGAAGCACTTGTCGATACCTGTGACCCACCATCGGACCAATTCACAAATTTCCAGTCTCGCTTCGGTATCGCCATAGTCGTGACTAGTGTTCCTGCCGTATAGACACCTCCTCCCGTCACGCTTCCGCCCTCCGCCGGACTGGCTGATACACTTATCATGTACGGAGTCGGCGTCGGTACGGGGGTCGGGCTCAACGTGGGCGTGGGTGTGGGCGTGAGCGTGGGTGTGGGGGTCGGAATCGGCCCTGCCGCCTGTGTGACCGTCACATCCTTCGGACTTCCGGTTGCTTCCGCTGCCGTCACCTGGATAGTGCCTGTCCGAACTGCTGGAATGGTATTGGTGGTAAATGCACAGGTAATCATTCCAGTATTGCTTCCACTGCTCCCCGATGTGATCGACAGCCAGTCGCTGCCGGATGTTACGGATGCCGTCCATGCCATTGTGCCGGTTCCGCTGTTGGATACGCTGAACGTCGTTGTTCCGGCTTCCTTGACAACATTCTGGGTGACCGGGCTGACTGACAGTACCGGGGTCGATGAGGTGGACGGTGTGATCAACAGCGTCTTGTTCACCGGATGAAAATTCGTACCGTCACTTGTTCCGCCGGTGATCAGAATACGACCATCCGATAGGGGAACGATACAAGAAACAGAAATGTAATAGTCCATGCTGTAGGAATTGGAAGAATAAAACAACTCGGTGCGGGTCAAATCCACAGAATACAGAGCGATATCTGGATATGTGCTGCCCGGCAGTTGAGCTACCAGATGCACTTTGTTATTGGCCTTATCTACAACAGGCTGCATCAGATAAGCGGTGGTGGAATCGGGAAGCGCCGGATCCGTAACCATGACATCAATGGTTTTGGTTTCCGGATTGAACGTAAAAAGCCGATATGTATTGACATTATTCACTTGACGCCACGCAAGCCCGATATAACGGCCATCCGCCAACTGTTGCGCGGACATCGGTCTGAAAAAATCGTACACGGTCATCCACCCAGTTTCATCGTTGAACAATGCCTGTCGTATCGTAGAAACCGTGTTCGTTGCAGGATTGTACAGCTCAACCGGCTGATCGACCATTCCACCGGTGGGGGTGGACCCTCCCAAAATGACGGCCTGGCCATCGTTGGTAGGAAACACGATGGCATTGGCACGGGCAACGGAAAATATACCGGTAGCGGAAAAGCTCTGTGTAGCCGGATGATACAACTCACCGTAGAGATTGGCATCGTTATGCATCCACCAGGCGCTTGCAATCAGCACATTTCCGTCTTTCATGGTCGTTCCACAGGTTCCTGCACGAAAACGCACCATATCGCCGACCTTGGTAAAGGTATTGTCGGCAGGGTTGAATGTCTCACTGGTGGCATATTGTGGAACCCCCAAATCCGACGAACCTCCGGTCAGAAGATAATGACCGTCGGCCAGTTGGACAAATGCCGCAGAGTCATGCGTGTAGTTCATGTTCAGGGTATCGAAAACCGTTTTGGATGTCGTCCATATTTCAGCGGAATCAAGCGAAACGAACCCCTCGCCATGACCGCCGAACAGAGCCACTCGACCATCTGAAAGGACCGCCGCATTATGCCCCATTCTGGCCGAATTCATCGACGGTCCGGGTTGAAAGCTGACGACATAAGATGCATCGGCAATTGCCGGTTGAATACAAAGAAGACCGATCGTTATCACGATCCAAACATCCAAACTCTGAAAAACCGTCTTGAATGATCTCATCTTGCCCTCCCATTTCATAATGAATCGTTATATAAAATTATCCATTAAAACAAGGTGTTATAACGGATATCAAAAAGATTTACCCGATTTCAAATCAAGTGTCTCTTTGGAATCGTGAAGTGAAGAAAGACATTACTTTGGTGGTATTGATCAATTTTTTGGCATTGATCATCGTTCCGGCCCCCCTCCCAACCTCCCCCCGCTGGGGGGAGGAGCAGAAAACTCCCTCTCCCGCTGGGGGGAGGAGCAGAAAACTCCCTCTCCCGCTGGGGGGGAGGAGCAGAAAACTCCCTCCCCCAGCGGGGGAGGGCCGGGGTGGGGGCT
>CAYQKZ010000303.1:0-4254 GCA_964418135.1 uncultured Desulfobacterales bacterium | reverse complement strand
GGCAATCTGACGCAGTTCGCTGAGGGCCTGAAGAATGAAGAACTGGGATTTTTTGATTCCGTTCTGAGCGATCTGGGCTTTCACGGTTTCATAATAAAACCGGCGACGCTGCTCGTAAAAAGCCTTCTGCTCGTCACTCATATCCACATAAATCGTTTGCTCGATTTTTTCCGGAAGCTCCTTGAGTACATCTCGTTTCAATCGTCTGAGGATAAATGGATATATTTTTTTCTTCAGTTCATACAAGGCATCCTTGTCGTCGTTTTTCTGAACTGGAATGGCGTAGTTTCGGCTGAACTCTTCGGGGGAACCGAACATAGCCGGGTTCAGAAATCGAAAGAGTGCATAAAGTTCGCTGAGATTGTTTTCGATAGGGGTTCCGCTGAGGGCCAGCCGATGCTCGGCGTTAAGCAGCATCACAGCTTTTGATATCTGAGAATTGAGATTCTTGATGTTTTGGGATTCATCCAGAATAATGTAGTAGAACGATTCCGATCGGAATGCCTCGATATCGTTTCGAACCGTGGCATAGGTGGTGATAATCAGATTCTTGTCCCGTGCCGATTCCAGATCCCGGACCGAACCGTGATGAATGGCATAGGTCAGTTCGGGCTTGAATTTCAGAATTTCATTCTCCCAGTTGAATAACAGGCTTTTGGGAACGATGACAAGCGATGGTTTTTTTTGCACGGGATAGATGCCGGCCAGAAGCGCAATCGCCTGCAGGGTTTTTCCGAGCCCCATATCATCGGCCAGGCATCCGCCGAGGCTGTGCTGATGCAGGTAATTCGCCCATTTATATCCCTGCTTCTGGTAGCCCCTCAACGTTGCCTGAAGATCGGGAATCCGGCAGGTGGACTTTGCCAGTTTGTTGAATCCCAGAAAAATGTCGCGGGATTTTTTAAATGCCGTTTCCGCAATTTTCTCGTCGATCAGCTCTTCGACCAGCGGCAGATCGAAAAAAGAGACTTTGACCTTGTCTTTTCGTTTTTTGAAAAGCCGCATCAGCCGGGTCATGTAATTCTGATTGACGATGGCATGGGTGCCGTCACTCAGCGTGATATAGGCATTTTGTTGATACTGATTCAGTGCATCGAACAACGGGAGGGTGAATCCTTCGATCTCCAGGCTGGCATCCCCTTCCAGAAAGTCGATGCCATGAGACAGAGACAGTCTCAGCTTCGGGGTGACGGCCCGCATTTTGTAGGATTTAAGTTTTTCCGCCCCCAGAATGGAGAATCGGGTGATCAGATTGGGAAGTTCGGCATAGATGAATGCACCGGCAAGGGCTTCATCGATAATGAAGAGATTGTCGTCCATGAAATAGTTCGGACTGTCCTTCAGTGCCCGTTTGTGCTTTTTCAGCATTTTTTCGATTTCCGAAAAAATGGGATACGTATCCGTGTGAAGAACATCGGATACAGCAATCTTTTTTTCCAGATCGTTGATCGATGCCACCCGTGTGATATCATAAGATTCCATAAAATCGGGATCGAGCCCGGGCAAAGATGTGGAAACTCGCAAATGCAGTGCATTGTCCGTATCGATCTTTTCGATAAACAGGGTGGGACGGGCTTGTTTGGGCTCTCCCGTCGTGACGGAATATTCCTGGTATCGTACGGAGATATTGCTGAAATAAGAAAAGAGAAGCGAAAGAAATCGTTCCAGATTGTTCTGCAGCAGAACGGTCTGAAAGAGCGGCAATACCCGGTAGTTTTCGCTCAACGCCCGAATTGGATAAATGACGCCGTCTATATAGGCATGACTTTCATTCAACAATTGGACGGGTTCAAGAGGTTTTCCACCATGGGAGAGTACGATCCGGCTGTTGAGCGTGGATTTCCGGTTCTCCGCGATGATTACCCGGATTCGGCTTTCTTCATCCGAAAACCGAATCCGACGCATGTCGGCATCCACAAAATTGTCACAGTGCCGCAGCGGCCAGAACAGGTAGTCGTGTT
This sequence comes from uncultured Desulfobacterales bacterium, assembly GCA_964418135.1. Lineage (GTDB taxonomy): Bacteria > Desulfobacterota > Desulfobacteria > Desulfobacterales > Desulfatirhabdiaceae > RAAP-1. The sequence goes on along the minus strand of CAYQKZ010000303.1, from coordinate 2,293 downwards.
CGCTCAGATAAATCTGCCTGCCGGACTTGTTCCAGTCTATCCGGAAACTGCTCTGTTTTTTGATGTTTTCGATGGATTTCAAGACTTCACGGGCAGGGCCCGAGAAATATTCATGGCCGGGACTGACCGGCTTTCCCTTTTCATTGACCACATCGAGATAGGCGCCGTGGGCATCGACGTTGAGCTGAAAAAAGATGGTCTGAGCGGTTTTTTCCTTGGAAATAAGCGGGCGGGACCGTTTCAGAATATCAAAGATATCGGTGTGTGTTTCCTTCATGACAATTGCCTGCAAGGGGTGTGAGCTTTCAGTGCGTATGCGCCCGAAACATCTCTTTATGTGTTAAGTTATAACAAAACTATGTAACACATTCACGCCCCAATGAAAACGAAAACCTTGTCAATGGGTTCACCTATCCTTCTTTGACTTCAAGAACGTTTCCTTTGATGCCGATGACAACTTCAGACAGTGGAATGGCAGCGCCCGACGCCGCAAGTCCTTTTCGAACAATTGTCGGCAGGCCCGAACAGCAGGGGACTTCCATGCTCAGTACCATAACGCTTTTCAATCCCGCTCGGGTAAAAACAGCCGTGAACTTGTCGATATAGCTCCTGGCATCGTCAAATTTGGGGCATCCCATCATCACGACCCGGCCCTTCATGAAATTCCGATGAATCGATGGATAGGCCACCGGAACACAATCAGCCACCACCAGGAGATCGGCCCCACGAAGAAATGGCGCATCCGCGGGAACCAGGCGGATCTGTACCGGCCAGTGCGTCAGAGCGGAATCTTCTCCGGTTTCCAGAGATGCCGGCAGATTGGCTTTTTCACAGGTCGAAGGGGATAAAAACGTATGAAGCACGGCAGACGGACACCCACAGGGTGCCGTCGCCATTTCATGATTACTCTCAAGAAGTGCTTCCACCGCGGCCTCATCGAATTCGTCGGCTTCCCGTTCAATAATGATCAATGCTCCCGTGGGGCATTCGCCGATACAGGCGCCGAGACCATCGCAATATTTATCGGCAACGACATGTGCCTTGCCGTCCACTATTTGCAGGGCGCCTTCCGCACAGCCCAGAATACACTGGCCGCAGCCATTGCAGTTTTCTTCATCGATCTGAATAATTTTTCGCAGTACTTTCATGGCGCATTTCCCTTCATGACAGCAATGTTTCCCGGGCAACCCCGCGTCCGCTTTCAGTTAAAAACGACTTCTCCACTACCTTTCCGAGATGATCCGGAGAAGACCGCGATATCTTCTGATTTTCTTCGATGTTGGTGATGAGGTCGGCATCGTAGAGAATCTTGAAATTGACGGTCTCATCCGGCCGAGGATGATGGTGATGTCCCACGATATCGCAGACTTCGTCGATCAGATCCGCTTTGGCGCCCAGTTTTGTCAGAATGGATCGGGCAATGGGCGGGCCTTCGATTTCCTGAAACCGTCCGGCCGTGCTGCCGTGTTTGCGCTCCGCCTCGTGGATGCCGATGTCATGCAGATAGGCAGCACATAAAATGACCGCCATATTGCCTTTCTCGGTTCTGGCGATCCGCTCCGCATAACGGGCCACACGGGACGCATGACCGATCCGCTTGAAATCGGTTTTGAAATACCGTTTCATTTCGATGGCCACCCGGTCTTTCAGCAGGTCTTCCTTCTGGGCCAGAAGTTCCGAAGGCATGGACCCCAGGCACTGTTCGGCAAACTGGCAGTAAGCCGCGCACCCGAAATCCATGTTGGGGTTGACAAAACGGTGTTCGCAGTGCGGGCATTTGCGAGTGGTGTCATCCTTGAAAAACTCGACTGTTTTTCCGCATTTGGGGCATGCGGTTTCAAAAATCGCTCCTGGTTTCCAGTATTGAGTATCCTGTCCCGGGCATTTCATCTTGTCTGCTCTCCGATAATAATGGACTTGATCATCAATTCGCCCATACCGACAATTATCCCAAAATCGCCTTCAAATCTTCATCCGGCGTTTTGATGGGCATGATGTTGAAGTTTTTCACCAGCACATCCAGCACATTGGCTGTGATGAATGCCGGCAGGCTTGGCCCCAGCCGGATATCCTTGATGCCCAGATGCAGCAGGGTCAATAAAATCGCGCAGGCTTTCTGCTCGTACCAGGACAGGATCATGGACAGCGGCAGATCGTTGACTCCGCAGCCGAAGGCATTGGCCAATGCCACCGCGATCTGAATCGCCGAATAGGCGTCGTTGCACTGGCCGATATCCAGCAGGCGGGGGATGCCGCCGATCGCACCCAGGTCCTTATCGAAGAAACGGAATTT
>CAYQKZ010000302.1:0-4263 GCA_964418135.1 uncultured Desulfobacterales bacterium | reverse complement strand
AAATCAAGAAAATGCAGCAGCCATCGAAACGATTCCTGCGTCTGCCGTTTACGGTGCATTGAAGACACAGGCGGAAGGATTGTGCAACGATGAGGCGGCTTTGCGTCTGAAGCAATTTGGTCCGAATATCATTAGACAAATCAAAAGAAAATCGATAGGGGTCCGGTTTCTTGCCAATTTCATCCACCTGATGGCCATACTTCTCTGGATCGCGGGTCTGGTGGCCTTTATCGCACAGCTCCCCCAGATGGGAATCGCCATTTGGACCGTAAATCTCATTAACGGCATTTTCAGCTTCTGGCAGGAATTCAAAGCAGAGAAAGCCACGGAAGCCATGAGCCGGATGCTTCCCACGGTTGCACGCATACGGCGCGACGGCGCCGTGCAGCAGATTCCGGCGCAGGAACTGGTGCCGGGTGACGTTATCCTGCTCTCGGAAGGAGACCGCGTATCAGCGGATATCCGTCTGGTGAAAGAGGCCGAGATTCGGGTGGACCAATCCACCCTGACCGGAGAATCCATCAGCGTCCGAAAAACCCATGAAGCGGTCACAAATACAAACCTTTCTCACATCGAAATCCCAAATATCGTTTTTGCCGGCACGAGTGTGGTTTCCGGCACCGGCCTGGGGGTGGTCGTTGCTACCGGCATGGAAACCGAGTTCGGCAGGATTGCAGGCTTTACCCAACGCATCCGAGATGAACTCAGCCCGCTTCAAAAAGAGATGCAGCGTGCAACCAAGATCGTTACGATCATTGCCGTCTGTGCGGGGTTCGTATTCTTTTTGCTGGCACTGATTCTGGCAGGTGTTGATATTGCGGAAAGTTTCATTTTCGGCATGGGGATGATCGTTGCTTTCGTTCCCGAAGGGCTGCTTCCGACAGTAACGCTCTCTCTGGCAATGGGGGTGCAGCGTATGGCCAGGCGAAACGCCCTCATCAAACGCCTGTCCGCCGTCGAAACGCTGGGGTGTACCTCGGTCATCTGCACGGATAAAACCGGAACCCTCACCCAGAACGAAATGTCGGTTCGAAATATCTGGCTGGCCGGCCGGTCGCTGACGGTTACAGGCATCGGATATTCCCCGGAAGGGCAGATCATGGATGGCGCCGTGGCCCTGAGCGCGCCCGGAGAAAGCGATTTGCACAAGCTGCTGCTATCCGCCGGATTGTGCAACAATGCCCGGATTCTGTCTCCCGACAGCGAGCGACCCCGATGGACGGTTATCGGAGACCCCACAGAAGGTGCGCTTCGTGTTCTGGCACAAAAAGCCGGTCTCGATCTCGATGTCGAAGAGCAGCAGACACCCCGCCTGCGAGAGCTTCCTTTCGATTCCCGGCGCAAGCGGATGAGTACCGTCCATCATGCGGGCGGACTGCAGATGCTGATTCATGTCAAGGGAGCGCCCAAAGAAGTGCTTGGCCTGTGCAGCCGGGTATGGATCAACGGAAGCGAACAGGAAATCGATGAGTACATGCGGCATCAGATCATAGAGGCAAACGATGCCTATGCCCGCAGCGGACTGCGGGTTCTGGCGGTTGCCCGGCGCACCATCTCTTCCAAAAGCATGGAATCGGCGGATTCCGGACTTTCTGCGTACTCCCCGGAAACCATCGAACGCGAGCTGTCTTTTCTGGGGTTCATTGCCATGATGGACCCACCCAGGCCGGAAGTCCGCATGGCTGTGGAAAAATGTCACCGCGCCGGCATCCGGGTCATCATGATCACCGGCGACTACGGCCTGACCGCAGAAAGCATTGCCCGCCGGATTGGCATCATCCGGAGCGCACAGCCCACTATCGTAAATGGCGCAGATCTGGACAACATGGCCGATGAAACATTACAGAAGATTCTACAGGATGAAGTGATCTTTGCACGGGCCGCCCCGGAACACAAGCTTCGCATCGTAACTGCACTTCAACAGACAGGCAGTGTGGTCGCTGTTACCGGAGACGGCGTCAATGATGCGCCTGCGCTCAAGAAAGCCGATATCGGCATCGCCATGGGGATATCCGGTACCGATGTGGCCAAAGAATCCGCCGATATGATTCTTACGGATGACAATTTTGCCTCTATCGTCAATGCGATTGAAGAAGGACGGGCAGTCTATGCCAATATCAAGAAATTTACCACATACATCTTCACAAGCAATGCACCGGAAGCCGTACCGTTCATTCTTTTTGCCTTGAGCCGCGCCCGCATTCCGCTGGCGCTCAATGTAATGCACATCCTTGCAATCGATCTGGGCACTGACCTCATGCCAGCCCTGGGGCTCGGCGCAGAAAGTGTCGAGCCCGGCATCATGGACAAATCGCCCCGAAACCTCAACGAACATGTTATCACCCCATCGCTTCTGGTTCGGGCTTATCTGTTTCTGGGGCTGATCCAGGGGGGTGCAGTCATGGCTGCTTTTTATTATCAGTACTGGACCCACGGGTATTGGGGGCAATGGATCGACCTGCCGTCCAGCGGCGCCCTGTACGAATCGGCAACCGCCATGGCCCTTGCCGCGGTTGTCACAACACAGATCGGCAATCTCTTTGCGCAGCGAACCGAACGCATTTCCGTGTTTCGCGTCGGCCTGTTCAGCAACCGCCTGTTGTGGGTGGGGATCGTCAGCGAACTTGTTGTCATCTTTCTGATCGTTTACACGCCGCTTTTCCAGAAAATCATCGGAACACAGGCTTTTTCACTGCAGAACTGGCTGTTCCTGTTTGCGCTGGCGCCGTTGCTGTTACTGGCCGATGAGTGCCGAAAATTTCTGCTGCGCTGGCGGGAACGAAAAAAAAGTCTTGAGGGGGAAGCATGAAATTCATCATTATCGGTTGCGGGCGTATGGGAGCCGGATTGGCGGTCGCTCTGAGCAAATGCGGCCATACCATCACCCTGATCGACAAGGATTCCGGAGCGATCGAACGACTCGATCCCCCCTACCGCGACCATGCTGTTTTAGGAACGGGTTTCGATCGAGACATCCTTTGTAAAGCCGGGATCGGGCATGCGGATGGTCTGGCCGCAGTAACCAACAGTGATGAAGCGAACGTGATCATTGCCCGGCTGGCCCGGCTGGTTTTTCATGTTCCCAAGGCGGTTGCCCGGCTGGTTGACCCGCGCAAGGAAGATATCTATCGCAGGCTCGGGGTGCAGATTGTTGCACCGGTTTATTGGGCGATCAATCTTTTTGTCGACCTTCTTTCGTATTCCGAACTGGATGCCATGATGACGATCGGCAGCGGTCAGGTGGAAATCGTGCAGGCAGAGGTGCCTCCGCTGCTGATCGGCCGCAAGGTCGGCGCTGTTGCCGTGCCTGGCGAAATACATGTCGTTGCCGTCAGCCGCAACGGCAAAACATTTCTTCCTTCTACCGAGACGATTTTTTTGAAGGACGATCTGATGCACATCGCGGTATTGACCGATTCGGCCGGACATCTTCGAACGATCCTGGCGCTGAGGTAAGGAGGAAAAAGATGAAAGTGATCATCGTAGGCGGGGGAAAGGTGGGGTCACATCTGGCGTCACGGCTCTTGACGGCGCATCACCAGGTGAAAGTGATCGAGTCACGGGTCGGCGAAGTCCGGTATCTCCATGACAACCTTCCAAATGGTACCGTTGTTCCCGGAAGCGGAACCGACCCGGCCATTTTGGAAGCCGCCGGTATCCGGGAGGTGGATGTCATGGCGGCCGTTACCGGTGTGGATGAAACCAACCTGGTTGCCACAAGTCTGGCGCGTTTTGAATTCGGGGTATCCCGCACCATCGCCCGTGTAAAAGATCCCAGGAATGAATGGATGTTCACCAAAGTGATGGGGGTCGATGTGGCACTGAGTCAGGCAAGTATCATGGCCAGTCTGATTGCAGAAGAAATGTCTCTGGGAAACATGATGACGCTGCTAAAACTCTCCAAGGGTGAATATTCCCTGGTGGAAGAAAAAGTGCATCCTTCTGCGACGGCCGCCGGCAGCAGAGTGATGGACCTTCGCCTGCCTGCAGAGTGCATATTGGCCGGGGTCATCCGCGACGGAAAGCTTATTATCCCACATGGAGATACCGTGCTTCGTCCGGGTGATGAGGTTCTGGCGGTGGTGCATGTGTCTCAGACAGATCAGTTGGCATCGATCCTGGGTGGATAAAAACAATACAAATCTCCAGATTTTACCCAAGTTTCGCTCATTTTTTATAACATTTTGATATTTAAGACATAAAATCGATGATAAATTTCATATTTTAAATGAATCTTACTTTTTTATGCTATATATTCAGCAT
>CAYQKZ010000301.1:0-4275 GCA_964418135.1 uncultured Desulfobacterales bacterium | reverse complement strand
AGACATTGTCAGCAAGCTTACCAGAATGGGCGTGAAGTAAGCCGGACTCCGGGAGATATCATGATCGAATCTTTTTTTCTGACAGTGAACGCGTGGATGACAGGCGGTGCCTCCCTGGCCTTGGTGGGATGTTTTGTGTGGGGGGTGATCAGCGTACTCTTCAGCCCCTGCCACCTGGCTTCAATCCCGCTGATGGTCGCCTATGTCGGGGGGCAGAAGGAACAGCCGGGGCCGCTTCAGGCCATGCGGTACGCGATTGTATTCACCACAGGTCTGTTTATCAGCATTGCAGCGGTCGGCATAATCTGCGCGCTGTTAGGCCGCATGCTGGGAGATGTGGGCAATTACTGGCAGATACTGGTGGGGCTGGTGCTGGTCTGGGTCAGTCTGACCATGTTCGGCGTCAGGGGATGCTCCCTGGGCGGTGGTTTGATCCACCGGCTGAAATTCAAGGGGCTCCTGGGCGCACTGGGCCTGGGCGTGGCTTACGGCACACTTTCGGGCTCCTGCACCTTCGGTTTCATTGCGCCGATTCTGGCTGTGATTACGGTTCAGCAGCAGATTGCCAGCGGTGTGCTGATGATCCTGCTGTTTGCCGTGGGGCACTGTATCCCGATCGTTATCGCCGGAAGTTCTACCGCACTGGTGCGCCGCATTCTTGAAAACAGTGCCTGGCAGGGTGCCGGAAACTGGTTCCGGAAGGGCGCCGGTGCATTGATCGGATGTTTGGGATTGTATTTTATTCTGACGCCATTTTGAAATGATCGGCAATGCGACGTGCGACATTGTTCTGGAAGCAGTCATAAAGTACGTCCACCCCTGTACAGAGAAGGATACAGCATGAAAACAGTGGTTATCATCCCTTCCCGCTATGGATCGACCCGCTTCGACGGCAAACCCTTGGCCATGATTTCGGGAAAATCCATGATTCAATGGGTTTATGAGCGTGCAGCCTGTGCCGAACACGTGGATTACGTCGTGGTGGCAACCGATGATATGCGGATTGTATCCGCCGTAAACGGATTCGGCGGCAAGACGATTCTGACGGCTGCCGAAAATCGATCCGGCACCGACCGGGTTGCCGAAGCCGCCGAGAAACTGAATCTGTCCGCCGATGATATTGTCGTCAATATCCAGGGAGATCAGCCTTGCATTCACCCGGCATGCATTCAGGAAGTGACGGCTCCGCTGAAGGATAACCCGGATGTTCCGATGAGTACGCTGGCTTTCAAGATCGTCAATCCCGAAGAAATCACCAATCCCAAAGATGTAAAAGTCACCTTCGATGCTCTGGGAAACGCCCTGTATTTTTCACGGGCATCCATTCCCCATGCCAGAGACGCATTCACGGTTTTCGATACCTATAAGCATTTGGGCATTTATGCCTATACCCGACGATTTCTGGATATTTTCCGAGGTCTTCCGGATGGCAGACTCGAAAATATCGAAAAACTCGAACAACTCCGCGCCATGGAATACGGATATCGTATTCAGGTGATCGTAACGGAACATGATTCACCCGAAGTGGATATTCCGGAAGACATCCACCGGATTCAAGCGCATCTGCACCGGGTCGAGAGATTCTGATATATCTACGGTTTTTTTGCCGGCGGAGGCACGGCAGGCTTCTCTCCGGCAGACTTCATTTTTCCCAATTCCGCAATGCTGGTATGGATGGATTCCATTTTGGCATCGAGGTTTCGCGTCAACTGGCCGATCTCATCCTGAAACCGTTTCTCCAGATTTTTCAGGGAAGCCTCGATTGCCTTTTTGTCTTCTTTCTCGGATGAAATCAGAACGAGATCCGCCTGACATTCTGCAACGGCGGTGGTGACACTATTGATGGTTTCACCATTTTTAGCCAGGTCATCCGACACCTTTTTTTCAAAGGTTTTAATATCGGCGTTCATTTTGTCCAGCGTGGTCTTCATCTCCTGTTGAAGCTGAACCATCTTGCTCTCCATGCCGGATATCCGACCGTCAATTTCTTTTTTGTCCGCCTTTCCTTCCTGCATTTCCACAAGAGATATTTCTGTTTTTTTGATGCTTTCCTGAACCGTTGATTCCACTTTTTTCAGACTGCCCTGAAGAGCCGCATCCATTTTTCCGATACCGTCCTGAACGGCGGTATCCATCTTCCGGATACTTTCCTGAACCGTTTCATCCATTTTTTTCAGGCTTTCCTGAATTTTCGCTTCAAGCTTTTCCTGGTCTGCAACCTTGGCCGCCAGGGTTTCTTCCATGCCGGCCTGTTTGACGATAATATTTGAAACCGTCGAATCCATGCTCTGGGCCAGGTTCGTCAATTCCTTGGCGCCATAATCCTGGGACCGCGTGACCATATCCCGAATATCTCGATATCCGATAAAAATGATGACCCCGATTAAGATCGGAATAAGAATGGTAAGAATCGTCACCCGATGATTCAGTTTCTCGAATCGCTGATACTTGATCTGATCCATAAACAGGGAGTCCGGACGATCTTCATCCGCCACCTGGATTTTTATTGTTGAAGCATCCTGCAACGTCATGGATTTATTATTCCCATTCAATCGTACTCGGCGGTTTCGAGCTGATATCATAGACCACCCGATTGACTCCTTTGACCTGGTTGATAATTTTATTGGATATCGTGCCCAACAGATGATGCGGCAGTTTGGCCCAATCGGCCGTCATGGCATCCTTACTGGTAACGGCTCGAATCGCGACGATATTCTCGTAAGTACGCTTGTCTCCCATAACGCCGACACTTTTAATCGGCAGCAGAACGGCAAAAGATTGCCATAACTTTTTATAATATCCAGCCTTCTTGATTTCTTCAAGCAAAAGGTCATCGGCTTCCCGTAAAATGGAAAGCCGCCGGGCCGTGATTTCGCCGATCACCCGAATCGCCAGCCCCGGCCCCGGAAAAGGCTGACGCCAGATCATCTCTTCGGGAAGACCGATTTCAGCCCCGAGTATACGGGCCTCATCCTTGAACAGATATCGCAGCGGTTCGACAAGCTTCAATTTCATGTTTTTCGGAAGCCCCCCAACATTGTGGTGAGACTTGATCACGGATGAAGGGCCGCCGAAAGCCGACTGGGATTCGATCACATCGGGATAGAGGGTTCCTTGGGCCAGATATTCGGCATCCTCGATCCGGGCAGCTTCGGCCTCAAAGACATCCATAAAGACTTTACCGATGATTTTGCGCTTTTTTTCCGGATCGACAACACCGGCAAGGGGGGTTAAAAATTTGTTTCTGGCATTGACGAAGCGGATATTGATATCGAGGTTCTTCTTTAAAACGACTTTCAGTTTTTCGCCCTCATTTTTTCTGAGCAGCCCGTTGTCCACAAAAATACAGGTTAGATTCCGCCCGATGGCTTTGTGAATCAAGAGGGCGGTTACCGAGGAATCCACGCCGCCGCTTAGACCGAGAATAACTTTTTTGTCCTGAACAGTCTCTTGGATCTGATCCACGGCCTCTCGTGCAAAAGACTTCATGGTCCAGTTTTTCTTGCAGCCGCAGACTTTGAACAGAAAATTACCGAGCATGGTTTTACCCATCGGGGTATGCTCGACTTCGGGATGAAACTGAAGCCCATAAAACCGTTTTTCCCGATGCACCATGGCTGCAATGGGGGTGCTGGGAGTGGATGCGGTAATTTCGAATTCTTCCGGAAGGTTTACAATGGAATCCCCATGGCTCATCCAGCACCGGGTATGGGGATCCACATCCTCAAAAAGACCATCGGAAGCCGGGATACTCAGTTCCGCAAAACCGTATTCCCGCTTGTCGGCATGCGCCACTTTTCCGCCCATTGCATGAACCATGAACTGCATGCCGTAACAAATCCCCAGAATGGGTATTCCCAAAGACAGAATGGCGGCATCCACGACCGGACTGCCTTTTTCATAAATGCTGGAAGGACCTCCGGAAAGGATGATCCCCTCCGGTTTCAGAGTACGAATGTATGCAATATCCCGTGTCGGGGGCTCGACCCGGCAGTATACATGGCATTCCCGAACCCGCCTGGCAATGAGCTGATTGTACTGGGAGCCAAAATCGATAATGAGTATCATGAATTTTCCTTACGAAATCGATCGAATTATGATTTTATCAGATGATCAGGATTGGTGGATTAACAATTTGCGAATCAATGCTGAATATGTTAGACACAGGTAAAAAGTCAATGGGATTTTACCGTATCAAAGTCGTACGAAATCGGCGGTCAGTCAGACCATGTTTTTTTCAGGGGTATAGACTTTCAGAAAATTCATTTCGCAAGG
>CAYQKZ010000300.1:0-4286 GCA_964418135.1 uncultured Desulfobacterales bacterium | reverse complement strand
CTGCTGTAGCCGCCGCCGTGGTAGCAGCAAGATTCATGCCAATTCAGACTATTAGACTTACGTTAAAATATTCTCATTATTAAAGCATGTTAAAAAGATTACAGAACGAGTGTGGCAAGAATATCTGAGAAACATATGTAACCGGTTACATATGTGAAATGACCCATCTGCGTAACCGGTTACATATTGGGTGGCGTCAAAGGGTCAATTCGGTATCTATTGATTTTTTGATACAGGGTTTTTCGACTGATTCCGAGCAGACGGGCTGCTTTTGCCTTGTTCCAGTCCGTTTGATTCAGAATTTTTAGGATTTCCTGCGGTTCATTCGTCGATTGAATCTTTACCGATGGATAGGCTTTTCCAGCTTGATGAATGATTTCAGGTGGAATGTGACTTAAGGTGATGCAGCCGCCCTGGCTTAATATCACGGCCCTTTCAATGCAATGCTCCAATTCCCGGATATTTCCCGGCCAGAGATATTTCATGAAGGCATTGAATACGTCGTGGCTGACATCATTAACGGAGATTTTGAATTTTTTTTCGAAGCGAGAAATGAAATGGGTGACCAGAAGGGGCATATCCTCCATGCGATCTCGCAGCGGTGGAATTTTTATTTCAAGGACATTCAACCGATAGTACAGATCCTCTCGAAAGAGCCCGCAACGCACTTTTTCTTTCAAGTCCTGGTGGGTGCAGGCGATGACCCGGACATCCACCTGAATGGGTTGTGTATCGCCAACCCGCTCGATTTTCTTTTCCTGAAGCACGCGCAGCAGTTTCACCTGGATCGTCGGAGAAATGTCTCCAATTTCATCCAGCAGCAAGGTGCCGGAATCGGCAATCTGGAACCGCCCGAAATGATCCCGGATGGCACCGGTAAAAGCACCCTTCACATGTCCGAACAACTCGCTTTCCAGAAGATGTTCGGCAAGTGCGGAGCAATTGACGGTGACAAATGGTTTAAAATGCCGAACACCACTGTAATGAACGGCTTTGGCCACCAGTTCCTTGCCGGTACCGCTTTCCCCTGTTATCAGGACGGTGGCTTCGAAGTCGGAGATAATTTCGATCAGCCGGTAAATGCTCTGTATTCCAGTGCTATTTCCAATTATATTGTGAAACTGGTGTCTCTCTTTGAGTTCCTGTTCCAGGTCATTCAGGCGGGTGATATCCCGAATGACAAGGACCGCACCCAGAAAATGGCCGGTGTGGTCCGTTAGCGGCGCACAGGATAAACTGACATTTTGCGTGGGTGATTTTTTCCGGCCGCATTTGACGGGAAAATTCCGGATGGATGTTTTTCGGCTAACCGTTTCCATCAGTATATCCCGGCAGGCATGATTGCAGTTTTCATTACGTATGCTGAAAAAACCACCCATCGGCTCAACGGGCAACAGATCGCATATTGTCCTGGCCGCCTCGTTGGCATCCGTCATATTCAGATGTTGATCAACGGTAATGATGGCATCATCGACACTTCGGAAAATCGCCTCCAAATGGCTTCGCTGGTTAGCCAGATCCGCCTCCGCCTTTTTTCGGAGTGTCACATCCCGCGTGATGCACCGAAATCCCGTCGTATTTCCCGAATTGTCCTTGCGAAGGGCAATGGAAATCTCAACGTTCCGCCGTATGCCGTCCTTTCGGATCATCTCGTAATCAAACGCTTTATTGGCGATTCCCGTTCGGTACACCTGATTGAACGCATGAAATACCTTGGATGCATTCTCTTCGTCCATGTAATCCCGGTAGGACATCCGAATGAATTCTTCCGGCGGGTAGCCGCTGATTTCGCAGATGGCCTTGTTGAAACGGGTGGCGTTTCCCTTTAGATCGGTATCGATGAAACCGTCTTCCATCATTTCGATGAATTTATCGAGGGCATCTTTAAGCTGCTGATATGTAGGGTTTTCTTTCATAATAGATTGGCTGTTACTTGAGTTTTGACTACATAGGCACACATGCAATATTAAAAAATATTATCAGGTAGATATAATATTATATGATTTTCGGCCATATCAAATTAATTTGACTTTAAATTAGACAGCCAATTTTTAAGGTACTAAAAACACCTAAAAACGATTATTTCGCCCAAAACAAGGCAAAAATCAAAAATGATGGGCTTGGTTCTAATGTGGACCACGGACTCCTTCTGCCAGCCCCCCTCCCGGCCTCCCCCCGCTGGGGGGAGGAGCAGAAAGCTCCCTCCTCCGCTGGGGGGAGGAGCAGAAAGCTCCCTCCTCCGCTGGGTGGAGGCGCAGAAAGCTCCCTCCCCCAGCGGGGGAGGGCCGGGGTGGGGGGCGTGCAGTATGGTCAAAACGATGTTCAAAGCCAAGTGGACCAAGTTAGAACCAATCCCAAAATGATAAAAAAATGGTCAAATTCTATTGTGTCTAAAATAAAATCAAATATTTTATAAATGGCCGAAAGTCATGTATTATGGGCATTTAAACATTTAAAAGAATCTGGAGGACAGTCTGGTTTCACCAGGTTACAAAAATATCTGAATATTGAACAAGAAACACCGGATCGTCTTCTTCTTTCAAGCCAGGCAATTCTGCCCGAAGCGGTTCATAGTAAAATGCGCATTTTCCCTCACCTTTTTTCCAGTTGTATTTGAGTTTGAATTTGAGATTATCTTTTTCATTGAACCATTGGTATAACCACCAGTCACCATCCTGCTTGATTTCATAAGGAGCTGTTCCAATCTGCCTGGATACTTTTTTCACTATTTCGTTTTTGACTTTTTCAATGAGTTGTTTTCTCGTGGTCAAATTGACAATCCGTGCATAGAGCTTGTTTGCAATAAATGCATAACCAATATCCATAGTGGCAGTTTCATGAATAGTCGGCCGACACGGGCCAGTATATTTATAATAAGATATTCCCCCATTTTCCATGTACTTGACGAAAAACCCTTTCTTGTTCAAATCCTCGAGTTTTGCACCAAAATCAGGTTTGTTGCAGTCGAAACCATACGATAGAAGAGGAAGTACCAGAACAAAACAACCGATAAATGCAGAGATTTTTTTCAACTTATTTTGCTCCATTTCAAAGCGGATTTATCATTGACGTTCACCCAGTGCTAAATCTTGTGAATGAAAAAATAACCGATATGGGTGGGAAGCGTCACCCAAATTTTTCCGATTAATTTCTGCCGATCATCAAAACAATCTATCCATGCCCTGGTAGATGTCTGAATCGTTGGAAGAATATTATCAGGCATCTGCCATTCCCAAATCAGATCTCCCGCCGGATTGTGATGCAGCCGGTAGGATATTGAGGGAATTAAGGCAAATCAACAACTTGTTTGAACTCAAATTGCTCTTCCGAAAACAACTTCACGCAATGTAAGACGCAGCAACTTCAGGCGATAGGTGGCATTTGCCGACAGCGGGAAGAAAACACTCAATACAAACAAAACAGTCATAATTTTTTTCATTTCAATATCCTTTCGATATTTATCAATATAAATCCACATTACCCCAATCCGGTCCGGATATTCCGGCCGGATTTCATTGTCGCCGACCGCTCCCGCCTTACCGGAGGCTGCGTATCCGATCCACCATATCCAGCGTCACGCGCACCACCCTGGCATCGGCCTGAAGCTGTTTTCGCAGCGTCTGGATGTCCACATTTTCCGGTATGTCGTAAAAGGCTGTCTCCATCTCGTTGTTTGTCCAGGATAATGAGAGATGATACGCATTGGCCAGGGTCGGTGCATCCGCCATGTCCTTCAGCTTCAGCCAGAGCCTTCCGGTGAGGATTCCGATGGATTTCATATCCTGATTATACACCACCGGATAAGTCGGCGTATCGAGGGCGGATTCATTGTCTGCCCGGATGGCTGGAGCTGCGGCCTGGGACCGTTTGTAAACCGAAAACAACCCTTTTTGTTCAATCATTTCTGTTGCCATCATATCTTTCCGATCGCCGGTTTTCTCGGCCCGGAGGGTCGGCAGCCAGACGTAGGCAAACCCATCGTTTTCAAATTTTTCCCCCTGGGGTACGGAGGCCACCAGCGCCTCCCGCTGCGCCGGGTCCAGGCACCATGCTGGCTGCGAAACAAATACGCCTGCACATATCAGCCATAGCCCCATCATGAAATAAATGCCTTTCATCCTGATGGAGAGAGTGGCAGCCTGGCTGATTTTTCCGGATATTGCAGTCCAATCGATAATATTGTTCATGATTCACCTCCTAATAGCCCAAGATATTCAATTTAAATGAATCGAGTGTTCCAACATTGTTCGGCAGACTGTCCAACACTTTCAACGTCCAGGTGCCTT
>CAYQKZ010000299.1:0-4287 GCA_964418135.1 uncultured Desulfobacterales bacterium | reverse complement strand
TGGCAGATGGAGAAACTCGGTGCATTCGGCCTGCCTGTTATGATTTTCATCGATGAGCCGTCGCTGCTCGGTTTCGGAAAAATGACGTTTCTCTCCATCAGCCGGGAAGATGTCATCCGGGATATCAACGAAGTGACTGCCGTGATTCACGCCAGGGGCGGACTTGCCGGCGTTCACTGCGAAGAAAACACCGACTGGTCGCTTCTGATGGAAACCGATCTGGATGTATTGGATTTCGACGCCTATGATCACATTCAAGGAATTACCCTTTACCCCAAGGAACTGACCCGATTTTTCGAGCGGGGCGGCTCTCTGGGCTGGGGCATCGTTCCGACATTGGACAAAGACGCCGCTGCAACGGAAACAGTAGAATCGTTGCTGTCACATTTTGAAGCGGGAATCGAGCAGTTTGTTGCCAGGGGGTTTGACAGGGAATTATTGAAACGGCGGGCGCTGATTACCCCAAGCTGCGGCGCCGGCGGTGTGCTGACCGAGCCGCTGGCGGAACGGGTACTCGATCTGCTGCATACGCTTTCCCGTACTCTCCGCACTCGGTATGGATTTACCGGAGAATGACTGCAACAGATTAGGCAACTCACATGAAATAACCTCCCAGATCGAGATATGTCAAAATTACACGGATGAACAGGATATTGATTTCCATTCTGTTTTTTTCATTATCCTGTCCATCCTCTATGCTCGAAACTCAATAAATACTTGAATTCATTATATTAGGATCATATAATAGTTTTGCATGATATTTATAAAATAACGCAATATGAAACGTTCATTTTCACAGATATATCCGGTCCCAAGTATAATATCTTATTGAATAATTCGTACAGTACCTTATCGATGCATATCGAAACATCACATCTTCGTACATATCGGTCATTGCATTCTTGTAATCCATCGACAGGTGTTTTAAAATACCGGCATGATCGAACATGCCAAGTCCATACTCAAAACCATTTTCGGATACGACGATTTCCGGCCCTTGCAGCAGGAAATCATCGAAAATATCATCGGGCGCAAAGACACTCTGGTCATTATGCCGACCGGCGGCGGCAAATCTCTGTGCTACCAGATTCCGGCCTTGATGTTCGAAGACCTGACGGTCGTGGTCTCCCCGCTCATCTCCCTGATGAAGGATCAGATGGAGCAACTGACGGCGCTGGGCGTCGGTGCTGTAGTCTTGAACAGCACACTGTCTTCGGAAGAATACGGACAAAATATTTCCCGCATCATGCGAAACGACGTACGGCTGCTGTATCTGGCCCCGGAAACTCTCCTGATGCCAAAAACCCTTGCCATGCTGTCTTCAAGGCGTGTGGACTGCATCGCCATCGACGAAGCGCACTGCATTTCTGAATGGGGACATGATTTTCGACCGGAGTACCGTCAACTTGTAGAAGTCAGGAAACAGTTCCCCAATGCTGTATGTGTGGCCCTGACCGCCACAGCCACCCCACGGGTTCAAAAGGATATTCAGACCTGTCTTGATTTTGAATCCACAAACGCATTCATCGCCAGCTTCAACCGAAAGAATCTCTTTCTTCAGATAGCCCCCAAAACAAATCCGGTTTTTCAGACCATCGAATTCATCAAGAAATTTCCCAATCAGCCAGGAATCATTTACTGTCTGGCCCGAAAACAAGTGGATGATCTATCAACGACTTTGACCAAAGCAGGCTTTCTAGTCAAACCCTACCATGCCGGACTTCCGGATATCGAACGCCGGCGGAACCAGGAACGATTTATCCGTGAAGATGTTCAGATCATGGTGGCCACCATCGCCTTCGGCATGGGAATCAACAAACCCAACATCCGTTTTGTTCTGCATTATGATCTCCCCCAGAACATCGAAAGTTATTATCAGCAGATCGGTCGTGCCGGAAGGGATGGATTGCGTGCCCATTGCCTGCTTTTGTTCGGTTACAGCGACATTCACAAAATCAAATACTTTATCAATCAAAAAGGCGATAAAGAAAAGCGTACCGCCATGACGCACCTCAGTGCCCTGATCGGACTGGCGGAAACCGGAGCCTGCCGCCGCATCCCCCTGTTGAACTATTTTGGAGAGAAATACACGAAACCCGAATGCAGCATGTGTGACAACTGTGCATCCGGACAAGAATCACTTTGCGATCTGTCGATTCCGGCTCAGAAATTTCTATCCTGCGTGAAGCGCTGCAATGAAATGTTTGGCGCTGAACATATCATCGATGTGTTGAGAGGCGGTAAAACGCAAAAAGTCCTGAAATTCAATCATCAGGAACTTTCCACCTATGGCATCGGGAAAGAATATTCCAAACAGGAATGGTTTCAGCTCAGTCGGCAACTGCAGCAAAAAGGACTGTTGCAGCAGGATATGGAGCATGGCAGCCTGATGCTGACACCCAGCGCATGGGAAGTGCTTCGGGGAAAAGAACTTTTTTTAGGAAAACTGGAAGCCAAAACCAAAGACATTACGCCAACCGAAGACAGTGAAAACGACTACGATCGAAATCTGTTCGAGCTGCTTCGAGAAAAGCGAAAGGAATTGGCCGATGCATCCGACGTTCCTCCCTATGTGATCTTTTCGGATAAAACCTTGATCGAAATGGCGATATTTTTCCCGCAATCTCCGGAGAATATGCGGCAGCTCAATGGTGTTGGCGCAGTAAAACTCGACAGGTACGGCCAGATTTTTCTCGATATCGTCACAACATACTGCCAGTCTCGAAACATTTCAGAAAAACCGAAGCACCTTCCCAACCCGAAAAACATCATCCTGGAAACCGCAGCAAAACGCCGACATCAGATTATCGGCGAAGCATACAACTCCGGAAAGACCATCGTGGAGCTGGCTGCCGATTATAACGTCAAACCTGGCACCATTCTCAATCATCTGTACAACTACATCAACGAAGGCAATCCGCTGCTGTCCGGAGAAGAGTTTAAACGTCTTTGCAGCCTGTCACAAAAACAGCAATCTGAGGTACTGGAAACATTTAAAAGGCTGGGTGCTGAACAATTGAAACCGGTTTTTGAAGCATTGCATGAAAATGTCAGTTATGATGAACTCCACGTGCTTCGCTTGGTTTATCTTACTGGGAATGTAAGATCATAATGAAAATATTCAGCCCGGAACAAATCGTTATCGTCAATCAGGCGGTGGCCATGGCCGAAGAGCTGGTCATCAGCCATTATAAAATGTCTCTGACCGAGTGGAAGCGACCCCGTTACGACTTTAAGACCCTGGCAGATCTCGATTCCGATGAAATCGTTGATGGACCGCTTGCTCAGGTCATTCGATACGAAGGAAAACCCAAGCATGCACTTCTGAACTCTTCGACCTATGATTTCTACAAAATCTGTTTTCAGGATCATGCCGTTTTGAAACTTCTTGCCCAAAATCCATCCTTTATGCTATACTCGCTTGTTTTGTATATTGCCACCCATGAGCTGATTCATATTGTCCGTTTCAGCAAATTTCTGCAAAATTTTCAGGCAACACTGGATGAAAAACAGGCTGAAGAAAAACGGGTACACGAAAAAACGTACGAAATACTCAGAGATATCAATCTTCCCGGAATATCACAAGTTGTTGAATTTTCGAAAAGTTGGCAAGCTCCACTCGACAGTTTGACAAATTCATTTGAAAAATTTTCAGGCTGATTCTTGACAAGATCAATTCTTACATTATTTTTAACTTGATTCAGGCAAACAAATTATAAAATATTTGCCATCAAATCATTTCAGGAGGATATCATTATGCCGATTTATGAATATGCGTGTACCGAATGCGGCGCCATAGAAGAAGCGATCCAGAATTTTTCCGACAAACCGCTCAGTGCCTGCAAAAAATGCTCTGGTCATCTTCAAAAGCTGATTTCCCAGAGCAGTTTTCACCTGAAAGGAACCGGCTGGTATGTTACGGATTATGCTGGAAAAAACAATAATGCCGTATCTGCATCCAAAAAATCCGAGGATAATTCCACATCGACATCACCAGAAACTCCCGCAGCCGGCTCTACAGCTTCCGACAGCTCAGATTCATAACCGTTCATATTTCCGATATATTTCGAAATTTATCCAGAAGGGAGGTGGCCTTATCCTGCTGATACGCTTTTGAAATATTCGACAAATTGTTTTCAGATCGTTCAATGAAATGTAAATATTATTGTTATTGGAATTTAAAGGAGAAATAAACCATGAAACTCAGACCCTTACAGGATCGTATCGTTGTTAAACGCGTTGCAGAAGAAACCACAACCAAAGGCGGCATTATCATTCCCGATACAG
>CAYQKZ010000298.1:0-4290 GCA_964418135.1 uncultured Desulfobacterales bacterium | reverse complement strand
AAGGGAAAAAGATATGGTTGAAATACCTGGTCGATAGATACCAGCCTGGAAATTACATACTGACCCAGGGGTTTCTCGGTATTACGGCGCAGTACCCCGCTCGGGGGAGTATTTTTGCTGATTTCTCGATCAATGCGACGGAGCCGGGCAAGAGGATTACGGGATGAAAAATCATGGGCCAGGTGGGACAGACACGGACGGGCATGGACTGAATGGACAAGTCGGACGGGAAGATGAATGGGAGGGGGAGCATTGTGCGTGATGCACCGATAATCGATTTGTACCATTTGTACTGCCGCTTCAGCGTGATCAATCTGGCTTACCCCATTATGCTGGATGTGCTGAAGTATTGGGCTGAGACTGAAGAATGGCAGGTTCGGTCGAAGGTGTGCAGGGAAAATGAAGTGAATCTGGATACCGATGCGGAAGTTGTGGCTTTCAGTGTTTACACGTTCACAGCCAATGCAATCTATCGAGTGGCCGAAAAGCTTCGGGCCAATGGGAAGATCGTTATTTTGGGCGGTCCCCATTTCAGCAGCCCCCAGACTTATGAAGAGGCCAAACCTTACTGTGATGTGCTGGTGAACGGTATCTGCGAGGAGCAGTGGAAAAAGCTTCTTACCGATATCAGCCAGGGCGGAATACGGCCCAACCAACAGTGGCCGGTGTTGATCGTGGATACGGAAAAGAACTTCAAGTTCCCCAGCGAACCCTATTTGACCTACAACGACAAGAAATGGTTTCAGTACCCCTGCATACCGGTTTCTCTGGGATGCCCTTACCAATGCGTTTTTTGCAGCCCTTATATGGGTGGCAAATATGTGCTGAGAGACATTGACGTTATCCGTAACGAAGTCGCCCGAGTGGGATTGAGACCGGTATTTTTAAGCGACGCGACATTCGGTTTGAACGAGCAGCATACCCAGAAACTGATGATCGCAATTGCACCGCTGAAAAAAAAGATCATCGTGGAAACCACTGTCGCCCGGATGCAGGACCGGAAATTCATCGAGTATTTGGCGTTGGGCGGCGTGAAAATGGTGATGGTCGGCGTTGAGACGCTGAGCGCCAGAATGAAAAAGCACGGCACCGGTGCGCTGAACGACACCTTGAAAGATGTGGTTCAATGTGCCCATGACAACGGGATTGTCATTCAGGGCAATTTCATTGCCGGTCTGGACAGCGACGGCCCCGAATCATTCGATCAGATTTACGAATGTTACCACAAAACAAAAATCGATTCGTTCCTGCTGGGCCTCCTGGTGCCGTACCCCAATACAGCGCTTTACCGACAACTGTTAAGCCAAGGCCGGATCATCGATACCAATTGGGAACACTACGACGCCCTGCATGTTGTCTATCAGCCCAAGAAAATGACCATCGACCAGCTTATTGATGGATATGCCCAGTTGATGAACAATGTTTACAACACCCGGCAGGTGATGTGCGACAGCCTGGAAACGCTTAAAACCATCGGTCTGACGCCTTCGGCAGCGTTTTCCCTTGTGAATAGGCTCTGCTTTTATTTAGCCCAGCTATATGAAAAACAAACGATTGTCGTTTAATAGGCCTATAGGAAGATATGAATATATTATTGGTAGCACCCCATTCCCCGGATTCGTTCTGGACGTTTAAGACCACCCTGCATTTCGTTGACAAAAAGGCCGCCGTTCCCCCCCTCGGGTTGATTACGGTGTCTGCCATGCTGCCCAAATCGTGGAACAAGCGGCTGGTGAATTTAAACATTACAGAGCTTCGCCCCAAAGACATTCTCTGGGCGGATTATGTTTTTATAACCGCCATGTACATTCAGAAAGAATCGGTGAAGGAAATCATCGTGATGTGCAGGCGCTTGGGGGCCAGGATCGTAGCCGGCGGGCCCATGTTTACCCAGGAATACGAAAAGTACCTGGATACGATCGACCATTTTGTATTGAACGAAGCCGAGATCACTCTGCCGATGTTTCTGGAGGATTTGAAAGCCGGGCAACTGAAAAAAGTATATCGCACCGATGAATTCGCAGACCTGACAAAAACGCCCATACCGGATTACAGCCTGATGAACATCGAGGATTATGTGTACATGAGCCTTCAGGTATCCCGCGGCTGCCCCTTTTCGTGCGAGTTCTGCGAGATAACCACCCTTCTGGGCCACAAGATGCGCATGAAAACCACCCAACAGGTGATCAACGAACTCGATGCGCTTTATGATGCAGGATGGCGCGGCCATGTGATGATTGTCGATGATAATTTTATCGGCAACAGAAAAAGAGTGAAAAACGACTTGCTGCCTGCCATGCGGAGCTGGTCGGATAAGCACAACTTCCCATTTACCTTCAATACCCAGGCCACCATCGACCTGGCCGACGACAAAGAGCTGACAGCGCTGATGGTGGAGGCCGGTTTTTCAGCGGTGTTTATCGGCATCGAGACCCCGGACGAAAACTCACTTTCGGAATGCAACAAGAGACAGAACAAAAACCGGGACATGTTGCAGGGTGTAAGAAAACTGCAAAACGCAGGACTGCTGGTGTCGGCCGGGTTTATCGTGGGTTTCGACAGCGATACGGAAACCACCTTCGAGCGGCAAATCGATTTCATCGAGAAAAGCGGTATTGCCTCCGCCATGGTCGGCCTGTTGAACGCCCCCAGGAATTCGCCCCTGTACAAGCGTCTTGAATCGGAAAACCGGATACTTTCCGAGGTAATGGGGGACAACACCGACTTGTATCTGAATTACATTCCCGTGATGAATCCGGACAAACTGATCGAAGGCTACCGGAAGATCATCTGCGCCATTTACAACCCCCAAGCCTATTACAAACGTGCAAGGTTACTCTTGCAGAACTACAATCCCAAACTCGACAAACCGGCGGAAAATGGCCCCCTGGCCTGGAAAGCTTTTGTGAAATCGCTGTATGTACTGGGGGTAATCGACGCCGGCCGGAAAGAATACTGGAAGCTGCTGGCCTGGACAAGTTTCCGGCGGCCTCACCTGTTGGCGGATGCGGTGGCACTGGCGATTTGTGGGCTGCATTTTCGACAAATATTTAAAGTGTGAAACAACAACTTTCTGATTGCCAAAGAGAGGATTTATGGTTGGTTTTACCAGTGATTTAAAGATCGAGGACATGGGTGTTTATAAGGGCAAGACGATTTTTCGCCTGACAAGCCCCCTGATTTTAAATGACGGAACACAGGAAACAATCGTGCCGGAAGGCTTCGAAACAGATCTGGCCTCGGTGCCGCGGGTGCCGGTGGCCTATATGATGTGGGGGGATCGTGCCCACCGGGAGGCTATTCTGCATGATTACCTGTATTCGATCGGTGCGGTGCCGGATTTGCCTCGGGAAGCCTGTGACGAACTGTTTCGGCAGGCGATGATTTCTCGCGGTAACCCGTGGTGGGTTTACCAGCCGATGTATTGGGGGGTTAGACTTGCCGGGTGGTTCGCCTTCAAGAAAGTGCCGGTGATGTGTCGTTATGCGGCAAAATAGCGGAGGGCGGAATGGGATTTAGAACAAAGGAATACAAGAAAGCGAGATTCTCTCCCCGGATTGAAACCTTGCCTTTGCCCGACCTGGCGGACTGGTTCGACGACGGCCCGCCGGAATGGACAGTGAAGGGACTGAACGGCAACGAACTGGCACACTGCAAGGAAATGGCCGCTCGAAACCGGAAGACGATAACCGCCATACTGGAAACGCTGACCACCGAAGATGCAGTAGCTGCCCTGAAATGCATGACCGGAACGGACGGAGCTGTGCCCATGGACATTGCCCTGCGGATGGAACTGCTCGTGGCAGGCAGTGTGGAACCCATTTGCGACATCGAGCTTGCGGCCAGACTGAACATGGCGCACCCGGCCGAATTTCAGATGCTGACAAAAAAAATCATGCGATTGACCGGCCTGGGCTATGCGCCGGGAAAATAGAAGCCCTCTGGAATTGTGACGACATAAAAGTGATGATGCGGCTTTGTGAAACCAGAGGGCGTTTTTTGTACGAAGTCAGACCCGACATATTCCCACAAGATTTTCTGACCGACGATGAAGTGTGTTTGTGGGGGCTGTATTACCGGGAGAAACGGAGAAAATACAGCCGATGAGACCCCCCTCCCGGCCTCCCCCCGCTGGGGGGAGGAGTTTGGATGTTTTTTCTCTGCTGGGAGAAATTATGAAATGATTATCAGGAGACAATACCATGGCCGACCTTGAAAAAACCGTACAGATCATATTCGAAGCCATCGACCAGATGACCATGCCGCTTTCGGACATGACCCTTTCGCTGG
>CAYQKZ010000297.1:0-4360 GCA_964418135.1 uncultured Desulfobacterales bacterium | reverse complement strand
TCAGCCTCCGGAGCTGAAGACCGCTGGTTCAAGTCCAGCCGGGCGTACCAATCTAAAGAAATTCAGAAAATTCATTTCGAAATGCAGTTGGGTGAAGATAATACTGTAGTATATCTTCATTCCGCCATCTGAAGTGATTCAACAAACTTGGGCATTTTTTATGGCGACTTCCTCGAATGTCTTGATATCCGCCAGAATCCGTGTGGCGGCATCCAGAAGCTCCATGGCGACGGCCGCGCCAGTGCCCTCTCCGAGTCGAAATCCCAGATCCAGCAGGGGTTCGATACCCAGCCGGTCATGCATGTACCGATGTCCGATCTCGACAGATCGGTGACTCGTAAACAGATAGGATTTGGCAACCGGCGCCAGCTCACAGGCGATCAAGGCACCTGCGGTGGAGATGAATCCATCGCAGATAACGGGAATTTTTTTGGCCGCCGCACCGATCACCAACCCGGCCAATCCGCCAATTTCAAATCCGCCGACCTTGGCCAGGATATCGATGGGATCACGGGGATCCGGTGCATTCAGCGCCAACGCATGGTTGATGACAGCGATTTTGTTCTGAAGGGCGGCTTCGCCGATACCGGTGCCGCGGCCCGTAAGCTTTTCGACCGGAATTCCGGAGAAAGCCGCAATGACCGCCGTTGACGGCGTCGTATTGCCGATCCCCATGTCCCCTGTCCCGAGCAGATCTACAAGGCTCCGCTCACACAGCTCTTCGACGATTTCGATCCCCGCCTCGATGGATCGGACCGCATCAGACCGAGTCATGGCCGGACCTTTGGCAAAATTGGCTGTTCCCTTCCCCACTTTTTTATGGAATATTGGAAGGTTTGGATTGAAATCATAATTGACACCCAGATCCGCAGCCATGACACGGGCTCCCGCATGCTTTCCAAGCACGTTGATCGACGCCCCGCCGTTGACGAAGTTCAAGACCATCTGAGGCGTGACTTCCGCTGGGAACAAGCTGACCCCTTCGGCCACAACACCGTGATCTCCGGCACAGGTTACAATGATTTTATTGTCGAGGCAGACATCGATCGTTCCGGCAATGGATGCCAGCCGAGCCGAAATATTTTCCAGAACGCCCAGACTTCCGGCCGGACGCGCCTGTTCCGCCAGCCGGGCCAGGGCTTTTTCATAAATCATTTTGTCGGGTGATGTTATCGAAGCGATCATACGATTCAGTTTTTCCATTGTAAGACTCCTTTTGTTGTAACTGTCTGATTGGCAATGATGTTCTATAGAATGAAAATCTACAAATGGCTCAGCCCATACAGCCCGGACTTGAAATTTTATCGTACCGGATATCGTCCTTGAAAACCGACATACCTTTCTTCATGGCACAAAAATCGCCACTCATGGTACAGGTCTTTTCCGCGTGAGGCACCCGTTTCGATCTTTCCGGCGGGCAATCTCGTGCCAATTCAATTTGGGTTTTCATGCAATCTCCTGAAATATTGATTCATTTCACCATAAAAAAAGGGCTCTGAGAAGTAATGACACTTCTCAGAGCCCTTTGCCATCGCGCTCTCGATATCGGACCGTCCGGTTCGTCTTCTGACTTCCGGATTACACCTCTTCTGCAAGCCTTCCCAGCCGCCAGCGGGCCGGTGACCGCCTCCACCATGGGAGACCAAATGCAGAAGACATTCCGGCTACAGCGATGGGATCGTCACGGATTTAAACCGTGTTCCGTTAACCCGACGGTCTTCGATTTTTTTTTATTGTAATTCGTTTTTCAGATATTCGTCAAGAATAATTTCCCGGAGAAATATTTCTTGACCGGATCACGGCTTGGAGAAACACTATCTGATCATTATTTACTGCTGACCTGTGTTTTGCTTCATAACAAGCATAATCATCCAAATTCAAAAATCAATTCGAAGGAGAAGCAATGGAAGATAAAATACGAATCGGAATCAGCGCCTGCCTTCTTGGGCAGCATGTCCGTTTTGACGGCGGCCACAAGCACGACCGGTATCTGACGGATACACTCGGCCAATATCTGGAGTTTGTGCCGGTGTGCCCCGAAGTCGAATCCGGGTTTCCCATCCCGCGGGAAACGTTTCGTCTGGCCGGTGATCCAGAAAACCCGCGCCTGGTTACCTCCCGGAGCCATATCGACCATACGGATCGGATGAATGCCTGGGCCAAAAAGCGGGTTCGGGAACTTGAAAGTGAAAATCTCTGCGGATTCATTTTCAAGAGCGATTCCCCCAGCAGCGGCCTGATGCGGGTCAAGGTATACAACCCAAAGGGCATGCCGGAAAAAAAAGGGGTGGGATTGTTCGCCCGTGCTTTTGTTCAGCACTTTCCTCTGCTGCCGG
Source organism: uncultured Desulfobacterales bacterium (assembly GCA_964418135.1). Classification (GTDB taxonomy): domain Bacteria; phylum Desulfobacterota; class Desulfobacteria; order Desulfobacterales; family Desulfatirhabdiaceae; genus RAAP-1. The sequence goes on along the minus strand of CAYQKZ010000297.1, from coordinate 2,024 downwards.
TTGAAGAAGAAGGACGGATGAACGATCCCGAACTGCGGGAAACATTCATCGAACAGATTTTTACGCTGAAACGCTGGCGGGAAAATATCGCTCAGGGGCAAAGCATGAAACATCTTGTCGATTTCCATACACGATACAAGCTGCTTCTGATGTCTCACAGCCCGGCCAATGCCGGTACATTAGGCAAACTCGTTGCCGCCGGAAAACAAATGGCCATTGAATCCGTTTGCGACCAGTACGAAAAACTGCTTATCGAAACGCTTCGCATGAAATCGACAGTCAAAAAACATCTGAATGTGCTGGAACACATTCTCGGCTATTTCAAAAAACAGCTTAGTGCGGATGAAAAACAGGAAATGCTTGAAATATTCGACCGATACCGCCGTGGGTTCGTGCCGCTGATCGTACCAGTTACACTTCTGAACCATTATGTGCGTAAGATCGGCGAGCCTTATCTTAAAGAGCAGGTCTATCTAAATCCCCATCCCATAGAACTCAAGCTCAGAAACCATGCATGAGGCAAGTGCTTCAGGCATCATTTATTATTTTTTTCACCGCAAAGACGCAACGTACGCAAAGATAACGGCATCTTTTTCAATTTTCCTGGCGATCTCTGCGCCGTTGCGGTGAATATTTTATAACTTTCAGTCGATCTTGACGGTATCGGTTTTCTGCAAGGCGTTGGACGGCTGAATTCTTCGTGTAAAAATCGGGGAAAAGAAGTAGAGTAGCAGATACAGCAGACAGATATAGCCCAGATACGGGCTGAACACCGCCACCAGCAGCAGAATGATGCTGGTGCGCCTGAACCAGGTGGTCTGATCCATGAACCGCCCAAGATGAAGATACCTCACCGGATAACTGTTCATCGCAACCGCAGCCAGAACCATCCCGACCGTTGATGCATACCCCCAAAATGCAACGGAACCTGGGCATTCCTGAACCGCCTGGCTGAACATGATGAGGGGGGCGGTTACCATCAGTGCAGCCGCAGGTGTCGGCATTCCCTTGAAAAAACCCGGGATGGGAGTCGTATCCAGGGTGAAATAAACCAATCGAGCTATTCCCATCACCGCGTAAATCACGGCAATCCATCCGACAATCAGGCTGGAAATGCCCGGAACATCCGACCGGAACATCACCAGATAATAAATCCAGGCAGGAACGACACAAAAACTGATGCCGTCGGAAATATCATCCAGAATCCCGCCCAGTTGTATGTGGGAAGTTTTGAAATCACCAATCGGTGGTTCGGTCAATCCCAATTTTCTGGCCATGGCACCATCCAGCTTATCGAAAATCGCCGCACCAATCAGCAGCAGATAAGCTTCCCGGACCCGGCCCTGATTGGCGAACCAGACTGACAGCAGGCCCATCATGGCGTTCATGATGGTCAGCCCGTTGGGGAAAGTGGACAGTATGCGGCGGCGCAGCACATCATTTCCCAGACAAAGTTCATTCAGGAAGGTCGTGCCGTATTTGCGGCAGTAGCGGGCAATGGAGCCGAAGTTGATGACCAGAAAAACGATTTCGATAACGAACAATCCCTTCAGCGGCAAATTCCCCAGCCATGAAATCCAGAAATACAGCCGGGACGGCGGCCCTTCGGGGATATAAAAGGCCGTGGCATACAGCAGGGCGGCTACCGGTGCTGCCACGACCGTCCGCAGCCGGGTGAACTCGCTGTTTTACGGCTCCGGCCCTTTTCCCTGCGTAAACCCCCGGATAAAATGCGCAAAGCTGTCCCGGATCAGCACAATAATGCATAGCAGCAGGATGAAAATGGCGTGCAGGAGATCGGTTTTCTGGTAATCCGGCGTGATGAAGACGAGACGCCACATCATTCCGACAGCCACGAGCGGAAAAATAATCGCATAGACCACCTTGTCCATAATCCGGTCTGCCAGATGCGCCAGCGTGGGATGGGGCTGAAATCGCGCGGCAAACCAGCCGTCCACCAGATCGAAGGCCATGGCGATGAATAAAAAGACGACGCCGAGGGTATAGAGCAGGGGATTTTGTGT
>CAYQKZ010000296.1:0-4398 GCA_964418135.1 uncultured Desulfobacterales bacterium | reverse complement strand
CGGATCACTTCCATCTCCACCCGTTGACCGGACTCCGCCACGTACTGCGCAAACAGATCCTGCACCTCATCCTGGCAGAAATTCTCGACCCGCAGGCTCCGCTGAATGTTGAACGGTGAGCCTTTCAGACTGTCTACCCCCAGCACGGCTTTGACGCCGATCAGGGCCAGTCCGTGAAGCAGGTAGTTCTCTTTTTCCAGATACATATCTCTGAATAGATTCACCAGTTGATCGATGATCCGGGAAGAAAGTCTGTCGAATTCATCGATGATCAGGATCACCGGTTTGGAAAATATCGATGTCTCTTTATAGAAAAAGGTCAGCCATGCTTTCCAGGAATCCGGCTCCGGCAGGGTCACCTTGAACGTCCGATGCATCAATAGCGGAATGTACGAGAAAAAAACCGAATCCGCGTCGGTTTCTTTCATGCTGACCCCCTGCATGGACATGGCACCGACAGTGAATCGATCCGGATAGACGTTTTCAATCCGCTGCTTCACCTGCCGCATCAGCCATGTTTTTCCGGTCTGCCGGGGGCCCCAGATCGTGAAATAATGGCCGCCTTTGCCGGGTTCGCCGATGATGTGATTCAGGCAGTTTTCCACCAAATTGACACGCGGAACACTGAAATGGATGTCCTGGTCCACCGGACCATAAGAATGAAATCGTCGCATGGGCGGCCCTTTCAAAATATTCGTGGCCATTCATAAAAATAATTTCGCGGCGTTATCGGTCGGATACTACGACAGTATTATCTCCGACCTGCTGCCTTGCGAACGGATTTACTTCCTGATTCACGAGCAATTGCAGCTAATGTACATATCCGAAAAATACAAGTCAAGCTTGCACCGAAATTGAAAGTGACATTTCATGTGAACCCCACTATAAATCGGTCTTTGAAATCAGCCAGGGTAACGCAGGAGATCAATATCGGTGCGTGAATGCTGTTGTCATACGGATTCGGCGATTCGCCGGCGATGGGCCAGAAAGCCTTCGACTCCGAAGATAATCAGGGCAATCCAAACGAAGCCGAAGCCGATGAGCTTGGAATAGGAGAACGGCTCATGGTAGACCCATACACCCAGCAGAAATTGCATCGTCGGGGTGATGTATTGCAGAATACCGACCAGAAAGAGCGGGATCCGCTGCAACGCGGATGCAAACATCAGCAGCGGGGCGGTGGTGATCAATCCGGCACCGACCATCAGCATATCCGAAACCGTTCCGGTATGTAGAAATGCGCCCTGACCGATGTGATCGGCATAAAAAAGATAGCTCAGAGCGGGCACGAACAGAATGCCTGTCTCGATCATCAATCCAACAAAAGACCCGAGAGGCGCTGTTTTTTTGATCAGACCGTAGAGGCCGAAAGAGATTGCCAGTGTCAGGGCAATCCAGGGCAGCCTGCCATATACGAATGTCAGATACAGAACACCTGCTGCCGACAGGCTGATCGGAAGCCACTGCCAGGAACGCAGCCTTTCGCGGAGAAAAATGACCCCCATCAGGATACTGAGCAGGGGGTTGATGAAATAACCCAAACTGGCTTCGATGATAAAACCCGCATTGACCGCCCAGATATACACCAGCCAGTTCACGGCGATCAGGAGCGCAGCGATGATATAGGTTCGGATGACTTTGGGTGTCAGAAGAATGCCCCGGAGATTTCTTGACCGGCGGACAAACAGAAAGACACCGAACAGGATGAGGCATGACCACACGATGCGATGGCAAATCGATTGTAATGCCGGTACATGCTGAAGCCATTTCCAGTATGCCGGAAACAATCCCCAAATAACATAAGCCCCGGCCGCATTCCAGATTCCTTTGTTCAAAATTTTCTCCTGTCGTACCACGTGAAGACGTTGATCATCATTTCGGCCACTCACATCTATGGAAAGAATGGCGATTTGTGTTATTACCATTTTACGGCTGCCTGTTCAGCACTTTATTTATCAGCAGGCAGTCCCGTTTTTTTTTTGGGGCAATTATAACTGTAACCCTTTCCAAAAAGAAGATTCTTTAACAAGAAAAGCAGATGTTCAAGGCATATCGAAGCTGCCATGGCTTCTAATTTGAATCGACACTGACGGAGGATGAATGCAGACGGATATTTCAAGAAGGCAATTCTTTAAAAAAAGCGGTCTGATCGCCGCAGCGATTGCGGCTTCCAACATTCCTCAGGCGCTGGCTTCGGAACACGAAACAGACGGGCAGATGGCCACCCTGATCGATGTTTCCCGTTGTATCGGGTGCGAGGCCTGTGTGGATGCATGTCGGGAAATCAATGAAACCAAATTTCCCAAGCCTGTAAAACCATTTCCAAAAATGTATCCGTCACGGGTCAAGATCGAAGACTGGTCCGAAAAAAAAGACGTGCAAGATCGTCTGACGCCTTACAACTGGTTGTATATTCAACATGCAGTGGTTCAGATGGACTCTGGCGAAAAAGAAATTACGCTGCCTCGACGTTATATGCACTGTGTGAATCCTCCCTGCGTGAAGCTCTGCCCCTGGGGAGCTGCCGTTCAGCAGAAAAACGGCATTTCCCGTATCGATCCGGATATATGTCTGGGGGGGGCCAAATGCAAAAATGTCTGTCCCTGGAAGATTCCGCAGCGTCAGACCGGATCAGGGCTGTATCTGGATATTTTGCCGTCCCTGGCGGGAAACGGCGTGATGAACAAATGTGATCGCTGTTACAACCGTATTGCAGAAGGGAAAAACCCTGCTTGTATCGAAGTTTGTTCCGAGCAGGTGCAGACTATCGGCCTCCGAAAAGAAATTATGAAGCAGGCCCGGGAACTGGCAGCCTCGATGAAAGGGTTCATTTACGGTGAAACGGAAAACGGCGGTACCAACACCATTTATGTTTCTCCTGTCTCATTTGAAAAACTCAATGAGGCCATTGTCAAGGGAGAAGGTAATCCACATTTGAAAAAGGTAAAAGATGAGATGTCGGAAGCCAACGCGATAGCAGCGGCACTGGTGATTGCGCCGATCGCCGGTGTCGCTTCCGCTGTCGGCCGGTATTATAAATCGTTGAAAACCCAAAATTCGGGAGACCCTTCATGAATTCACGCAGGCTTGACATTCCAACCGACAGCTTTCGGAAATACGCATATTTGATTACCGTATTTCTCATCACGCTGACCGGATTTGCTCAGATGCCCATCTTCAAACGCTATTATATCGCCGATATCCCTGGATTGGGATGGCTGGATGAATTTTACGTCACCCATTATCTGCACTATGTTTTTGCGGCTGTATTGCTGGCGGTCATATTTGATAGGACGGCCGAATATCTTCTCGTACTTCGCGGAAATTATCGCATTTCCCTATCCGGTTGGGTCCGGGCTGTATTGTTGGGCGGCCTGATCGGGACCGGTGTGATGATGGTGATCAAAAATTTTTCTGGATTCTGGTTCTCGCAGGAGCCGATCATTGCAATGGACATTCTGCACATTGCGCTGACGGTTCTATACATTGGAGCGGGTCTGTGGTCGGTTTTTTCCGGAAAGCAATGGATTGACAATCGCTGAAGGAACTTGATCATCGTCTCGGCCGGCCCCATGTAGGGGCGACCGGCATGTAGGGGCGACCGGCCGGTCGCCCCTACAAAATCCCGTTGGTTGGGGTGGGGCGAATATGGATGAAACAATGATCAATATCTGTTGAAGAAATGGATGAGAGATTCTCCTGCTACCTGTTCGAAAAAAAACGTCTTGCAGCGTTCAAAGAGAAGCGTCGCATGGCAAAATGCGTTATTGAAAAGTCACAATGTACTTTACTTCCAATAGCCGGGAACCCAATGGCCACGATGTCCCCAATGGCCCGGCACCCAATGCGCACCCGGCCGCGGAGCCGGATATCGGGCCCAATGTCCGGCAACCCATCCATTAGACGTCCAATACCCATTCATCCATCTGGCACCCCGTGGCGGAGGTGTCGGATCGACCACCCAGATATTGCCGTTCCAGATGTATGGGCCAACTCCTGGTGGAGGGGGCACGGCCATCCAGACACCTCCGAACTGGAACCATACCTTTCCCGGGGGAGGTGCTGCCTTCCAGGGGGCCGGTGGATGAAATGCATGCGGTGGTCCAGGGGGAGGCGGCGCATAATGCGGACGCGGCCCGGGGGGATGACCGGGATGAGGGTGAGGTGGTCCGGGTGGATGGGGGGGGGCGGCCGTTGCAACCGTAGCTAAAATGAATAAAAACGATGCGGGCAGAAGAACAGAAACGAGCTTGCATTTTATACGATCGAGTGTTCCGTTCATGCATCCTCCTCTTGAAGTGAATGTCTGTAAAAGTTATCAGTCGTTTAAGGCTTTCATCAATTCCGGTTGAATATCACCAGCCCGGGGTGGTGTCACCGAGCTGTGCAATTGTGTTT
>CAYQKZ010000295.1:0-4426 GCA_964418135.1 uncultured Desulfobacterales bacterium | reverse complement strand
CTCCCAGCGGGGGAGGGTTGGGGTGGGGGTTCAAATAGTTAAGATTATGCCCGTTTGCAGTATACCATCGAACGCAAAGAATACCATAAAAGCCCATGAAAAGGAATTCCAATCAGGCTGAGCCATCAGTACCTGCAATTCAACAGCCCCAGGAAATGATAACCGACACAAATATTTTGTAACCTTTGCCGAACCAAATCGTTTCATGAACAAATGCTGACGGACGCGCCGAAAGTAACATGCATTCATTTCGAATCATTCATCGTTAGACGGATGATTCCCGTAAGAACAACACTGAAGTAAAAAAAAAGGAGAGTCTCATGAAAAAACATTTTGTTCAATTGGTTCTGGTATGTGCATTGGTTTTGGTCGGAGCGGGGATGGGTTTTGCAGGTAACGGCAAAGGACCAGGTGATGGAAGCGGGCCGATTTGCGATATCGTGAACGGAGATAAATTTTCATACGAGGGAATAGTGGTCGATTGCACGCAGGGGAATGGGCTGACACTTACCGTCGGTGATAAAAATTTTCTAATCTATGGCATCGGTCCAGTTGCTTATTGGGAAAAAATGGGTATCGAGTATCCGGCTGCATCTGATGAGCTGACAGCAGAGGGATTTACTGTCGATTGCAGTGGTACGGACAGAAATATCGTGATGACGATCACAATTGGAACCGATAAGATTCAACTGCGTGATCCTGTTACTGGACTACCCTTATGGCGGGGCAATAACGGCAGAAAGTAACAGCCGGGAATACACGAATCCCCTTCACACCTTTCAACCGACTGTCCGGTTCGTGATCAATCGCAGTCGGTTCAAATGAAATTTCGATCATCAATCAAGCCGGAATCACCTCGTGATTCCGGCTTCTTTTTTTGATAACCGCTTACGAAAAGCCCCCCAATTTGTTTGACATGCGCGACAAAATTACTATAGGGTAAATGAATCGAGCCCATAGGCGCTACGCAATTCATTCAGAAAGCGGACGAAACGCCGTATGAATCGTGTGAACATCAACATTGTTTGGGGTCACAACCATGTCGAACCCATTCTTCGGCCACCCGGTCATTCATTCTCCCCTACAAGTATCCGATGTTGACAGCCGTAAGGGGGGTTCCATCAAAAAAATAACGTATTCAAATTATGAATGCGGATAGCTCCAGATTGATTCACCTTCATGATTCATAATTCTGAATGGTATGCTCACGGAGGAAAACGGCCATGGAATTCCTGGATTGGCTTGCGATTATAATTGGTTCCGGATTGATCTTCAGCGGTGTACGCGCTGTCCGTCGTCGCACGGTCAAGGTTCCCGAGACTTACGAAGGAGTACGTGCGGTTCGCATCGGCTGGTTGTGGATCTGTATGGGAACGCTGTTTATCATTGCGATAATATTCGATATCGGCTTTTTGAAATATTTATTTCGTCTTTTCCTCGAAGCCCCAAATTGATAAATATAACAATCGAATTAATTCAATCTCTCATAACTGAATTTTGATGGCTTGGCGGAAATTGATGAAAATGGACGATCGAATATTGCGGTGGATATTTCTTTTTCTTTTCATTCCGGGAATGGCGGTTGGAGAAGAGGCATCAGCCCCCAGCGTTTCCATACAAAAGAAAAGTCAACTCAAGACAGTGATTGTGGCGGATTATTATCCCTACACGTTCGTAAACAAAGAAGGAGTTCCGGCAGGCTTCAGTGTCGATCTGGCAAATGCCGTTGGCAAAATCATGGGAATGGATATGGTGATAACGGTCGATACATGGGATCATGCCATACATTCCCTTGAAACAGAAGAAATCGATTTTCTTCCGATGATGGCATACTCTGAAGAGAGGGATAAACATTTCGATTTTTCAGCGCCGCACACCATTGCCTTTGATGCATTTTTTACGAGAAAGGACGGCAACCGTGCAAAAACCATAGAGGATCTCACGGATAAAACCGTCATCGTGATGAAAGGGGATCAGGCGCATGACTTCCTTCGTTCTTCACGTATTGTGGATGCCGAACACTCAATTTTGATCGACAGCCTTCCGGAAGCTCTCAGACTGTTGTCTTCCGGCAAGGCGGATGCGGCCCTCATGCCGAAACTGGTTGGGCTGTCGATGATGAACGACCTGAATCTAACCAATCTGACGCAGTCTCCGGTGGTTGTCGAATTCTACAACAGACCTTTCAGTTTCGCGGTGAAGGACGGCAATCTGCTGTTGCTGGAAAGGCTCGGTCAGGGGCTGAGTATTGTCAAACAGACCGGCCAATATCGAGAAATTCATGACAAGTGGTTTGGCCATCTGGAACCGAAGGAATTAACCCTGAAATCCGTGTTGAAGTTCATTGTTGGAGTGCCTTTGGCGTTGCTGCTGATCGGTGCTGCATTCGCCCTGTGGTCTTTTTCGCTGAGAAAGCAGGTGGACTTGCGGACAAAGACGCTAGCGGATGAAATCGTGGAACGGAAAAACGCCGAGAGTCGTTTCCGTCAAGTTACGGAGTCCATCCGGGAAGTTTTTTGGCTTGGGTCGCTCGACTGGAAGGAAATCTATTACATCAGCCCGGCCTATGCGTCCGTGTGGGGCAGAACGTGCGAAGAACTCTACGAACAACCCACCGCCTGGTTCGAGTCGGTGGTGGAGGATGACATCCGCAAGGTTAGGGAATTGATGTCCGAAAAGATTTTTGCGGACACCCGTGAAATCGTGTTTCCCGATTACCGCATCAGAAGATCCGACGGTTCGGTTGTCTGGATATCGGAGCGGGTTTTCCCTGTACTGGACGACTCCGGTCGGCCATACCGTATTGCCGGAATCGCCGAAGACATCACGACCCGAAAGCAGTCCGAAGAGGCCTTGCGGGAGAGCGAAGAACGGTTGGAGTTTGTGTTGAAGGGCAGTCGACTCGGTTTTTGGGATTGGAATATCGAGACGAACGAAGTCCAGAGAAACGAGCGCTGGGCTGAAATGATCGGTTACAGTCTCCAGGAAATTGAACAGACCGTCAAGCAGTGGCTTCACTTTATCCATCCGGATGATCGTTTCATAGCCGACCGATCGATTCGGGATCATCTCGAAGGCCGAACGCCGATGCACAAGGTCGAATACCGGATGATCGCCAAAAATGGACAAATCGTATGGATACTCGATCAGGCGCAGGTGGTCAAATGGAATTCACACGGACACCCCATCCGAATGAGCGGCACCCACACCGACATCACCGAACGCAAGCAGGCGGAGGAGAAGATACATCTGAACGAATTGCGGTTGAGACGGCTGGTGGATATTTTGCAATATCCGTTTGGCAGCATTCAGGACTTTCTTGATTATGCACTGGATCAAGCCATCGAACTGACAGAAAGCAAGCTGGGATATATTTATCACTACGATGAACATCACCGGGAATTCATTTTGAACACATGGTCCAAGGACGTGATGGCGGAATGTGCCGTTGTCAACCCGTCAACCCGTTACGAGTTGGATAAGACCGGGATATGGGGTGAGGCTGTCCGGCAGCGCAGGCCGATTGTCGTCAACGATTTTCAAGCTGCCGACCCTCTGAAAAAGGGATACTCCGAAGGCCATGTACAGCTTTTTAAATTTATGACGGTTCCGATTTTCAAAGACAGCGGCATTGTGGCAGTGATCGGTCTGGCAAACAAGGAATCGGATTATGATGAATCCGATGTCCTTCAGGCCTCGCTGTTGATGGAAGCGGTTTGGAAAACCACTGATCGAAAACGGGCCGAAGAAGAACTCCTTCAGCTCAACGAAACTCTGGAACTGCGGGTGGCGCAGGAAGTGGACAAAAACCTCAAACAGGAACACTTGTTGATCCAGCAGAGTCGATTGGCAGCCATGGGCGAGATGATCGGAAACATCGCCCACCAGTGGCGCCAGCCGCTGAACGCTCTCGGCCTGCTGCTTTATAACATCAAGGATGCTTACCAGTTCAACACGCTGGATGCGGATTATTTGAATCATGCGGTTGCAGACGGAAGCCGCATGGTTCAGAATATGTCCACGACCATCAGCGATTTTTCCAACTTCTTCCGTCCGGACAAAGAAATAAAAATATTTTCGGCACTGGAACAAATCAAAGAATCCATCGCACTGGTGGAATCCAGTTTTCTGCACAGCAATATTTCAATTCATATCGATGCGCCATTTGACATCAGTCTGGTGGGTTTTCCCAATGAATATTCTCAGATACTTCTCAATCTGCTTTCCAATGCCAAAGAGGCGATCCTGGCCTACGATCGACCGCTTTCCGGCAGGGTGGATATCGTTCTTTCCGAGCAGGACAACTATGGGTACGTCTCGTTACGCGATAACGGTGGCGGCATTCCGGATGAGATTCTGGACAGGATCTTCGATCCATATTTTTCCACCAAGGGAAAGGGAAGCGGTATCGGTCTTTATATGTCGA
>CAYQKZ010000294.1:0-4430 GCA_964418135.1 uncultured Desulfobacterales bacterium | reverse complement strand
GAGGGTTTGGCTGATATGTTCGACCGGAGGCAGTCCGGTATATTCGTTTTTCAGGGTATTGAAGGCATGGGGATCGGCCGTGATGATTTTTTTGACACCGGTTCCCAGAATCGCTTCGGTGTTCTGGGATTTGATATCCTGAAACAGCATTTCTTCCCCGAAGCGCCGGATTTCGTTGCCGCTGTCTTTTTCATCTTTTCCCAGAATTCCGAAATCCTCACCCGCAGCGCTTAACAGACAGGCCGTTGCCCGCGCGATATTCTGCATCCGGTCATCAAATGAGGAAATACTGTCTACAAAATACAAGGTCTGCGCTTCATCCCCGTTTTCAAACAGTTTGACGTCACAGGATTCCGGCAAGGACTTGGTCCATTCCGATCGTTTTTTTTCCATCTTGCCCCAGGGATTACCGCGTTTTTCAAGGGCCTTGAGAGGTTTTTGAAGCGATTGCGGAACAAGTCCTTCATCCACCATGCCCCGCCGGAGATCCACGATTTTGTCGATGTATTCGATAAAAATGGGACATTCGGCCTCGCAGGCGCCGCAGGTGGTGCAAGACCAGATTTCATCCTCGGAAAGGATCGTGCCGATCAAATGCTCATCTTTGGGCGTCATATCGCCGCGGATGGGATAGTTCTTGAACGCGTACTCCCGACACTTTATGGAAATAAACCGTGGAGAGAGCGGGCGCTTGACGGCATTGGCCGGACACTGATCCGAACACCTGCCGCAATCCGCGCAGGAATAAAAATCCAGCATGTGTTTCCAGGTAAAATCTTCAAATTTTTTAACACCAAAAGATGTCAGTTCATCCAGTTTGTTTTCTTCCACCCCCCATTGAACCGGTTTGATCGTGCCTTTTCTCAACTTCATGAAAAACACGTTCGGGATCGAGGTAATGACATGAAAATGTTTTCCCATGGGCAGAAAACACAGAAAGAAAAAGAAGACGATATTGTGCAGAAAAAAAGATCCGAGATGAAGATTTTGAAGTGTTGACAGATCGGAGCAGCCAAGAATGCCGGCCGCTATCCAGGCCCCCATTCCGGGCAGCAAAAATTCGGAAGGCAGCCCTTTCACTTTCTGGGCGGCTACCAGTGTGCCGTCGAAAATCATGTCGCAGGAGACAAGTGTCGTAATCAGCATAAGCACGAATACAGCCTCGGATGTATGATCCTTGCCGTATTTCTTGGGAACGGCATACCGCTCCGGCCGGAAAATACCCCGTCGAACCATACCCACCACACATGCCAGAAAAACCGCGGTGGCAGCGATATCTTTCAGGACGCTATAGATATGTCCGGCGGTGCCGGCAAGCCCCGGCAGAACGAATCCTTCCTTGAGCCCCATAATCACCAGCGTAATGGAGCGAAGGGACAGGATCATGAACCCGGCAAACAGAATGATGTGCAGAACGCCGGCCATCATGTACCGCGGTTGCCGATATTGAGCAAAAGCGTATTTGAGCATATTCGCCACCCTGTCCAGGATACTGTCGAGACGGGGATCGGGTTTGGATCGTACCAGCGGTGCGGTCCGCTTGGCAATGATATAGGTAAAGCAGGCCACGCCAATGATCGGAATGATAAGTGAAAAAAGCATTGTGGGAATAAATCCGAGAACCCACGCCTTAGCCGGAGAGATTAAAGCGGTTTCCATTTTTTTACTTTCTTTCTCCCTTCAATTGTATTATTTGTTTTTGCCGAAAAGAACGTTTCCATAGGTCTGTTATTGCCAAAACAATGAATGAATATTCATTCATTTAGTCAAGAATTTCATTTTCGTCAAGAAAAATTTGATTTTCTGAACGAATGTTCGAAAATTTTTACTCAATATCCGATAATGAAGATGATTTCAACGATTTTTTGACGAACAGTTAAAATGCCGATCCAAATCGCCGGTATTGAATCAGAAAAGAACAAGCTGCTGCGTTGTGGTATATTCTGTGCTGATCATCTGGCCGAATAATGATATCTATTTGTAATAAAAGGAGATTTTTTAGACTATGACAGTCGACTATTCGGGCAAACCATGGATGGCTCATTATGAAAAAGGAGTTCCTGAAACCATTCAATTTGAAGAAACCTGCCTTCCCGTTTTTCTGGAACGATCGGCGAAAGATTTTCCGGATCATCCCGCCCTTCTCTTTCAGGGATTCAAATTGACCTTCCGTCAACTGAACGACATGGTGAACAGGTTCAGCACCTGCCTGAACGAATTTGGAATACAAAAAGGCGACAGTGTGGCCATCTTGTTACCAAATATCATTCCCTGTGTTGTCGGCTATTATGCCACATTGAAAATCGGTGCCATCGCCGTTATGAACAACCCGCTGTATTCGGACCGGGAATTGCTTCACCAGTTCAACGATTCCGGATCGAAACTATTGATTACCATCGATCTGTTGGGAAACCGAATGATCGATCTCAGGCCCCGGACCGGCATTCAGCACATTGTTTACACTTCCATCGGAGACTACCTGCCCTTTCCAAAAAATATTCTTTTCCCCTTGGTCGCAAAAAAGAAAAAACTGGCTGCCGATGTGAAACCAGCCCCTCATGTCCATAAATGGAAAGAACTGCTTTCTACGGCAGCACCAGCGACGGCAGGCGTGAATCTGTCATTTGATGATGTTGCCATGTATCAATACACCGGAGGTACGACCGGCATTTCGAAGGGTGTCATTTTGACGCATGGCAATCTGAGCCGTCAGGTACAGCAATTGGAGGCATGGTTTCCGGGTTTTGACAGAGGCCGGGAAGCCATGCTGGGCGCCCTTCCCTTTTTCCATGTCTTCGGTCTCCCGGTGGCCATGAATTTCGCAATATACATGGGATGGTCAGACATTCTGGTTCCCAAACCTCAATCCGAACCGTTGCTGGAAACCATCGGAAAATTCAAACCCACGTTCGCCCCCTTGGTCCCCACCATGTATATCGGTATGCTCAATCATCCACTGATTCAAAAAACCGATATGACATCGATCAAGGGATGTTTTTCCGGAAGCGCCCCCCTGCCGATCGAAGTAATCCGGGATTTCGAAAAGAAGACCGGAGCCGTGATTGTCGAAGGCTTCGGCATGACCGAATCCACGCCGGTTACCCACATCAATCCATTTGCCGGCAGTCAGCGCAAGGTGGGAAGTATCGGTGTTCCCATTCCCTGCACCGAAGCCAGAATAGTCGATCTGATTACCGGCACCACCGATATGCCAGTTGGAGAAACCGGAGAACTGATCGTACGCGGCCCCCAGGTCATGAAAGGGTATCTGAACAAACCCGATGAAACCGCCCAGACCATCACGGACGGCTGGCTGCACACCGGAGACATTGCCATGATGGACGCCGATGGGTATTTCTTTATCGTGGATCGGAAAAAAGACATGATCATCTGCGGCGGGTACAATGTTTATCCGCGGGATATCGAAGAAGTGTTCTTCTGCCATCCCAAGGTTCAGGAAGCCACCGCCATCGGCATCCCTCACCCCACCCGGGGAGAAGCCATCAAAGTTTTCGTTGTACTGAAAAGCGGAGAAACTGCAACCGAACAGGAACTGATCGAATACTGCAAGGGGAGTCTGGCGACATACAAACTTCCGAACAGCATCGTATTCCGAAAAGAATTGCCCAAAACCAATGTCGGGAAAATATTGAAGAAGGATCTGCGGATGGAAATGCAGGAAAAGAATTAAGAATTAAGAAAAAAAAGGGCGATTGTTTTAAATCGCCCCATAAAATCATCCACTATGACATCCGATTCCCATTACCCGCCAAAAGACACTTCGGGTATCTCTACCGCTGCACTGCAGGAACCCATGATGGACTTCATCTTGCCGTAGGTGATGGGCAGTACCGACTGAATGAAGAATTCCGCGCTTCGGATTTGACCTTCATAGAAAGCGGCATTTTTGTTCTTTTCTGCTGCCGATTTGCGGGCTTCGGGATCAAAACCGCCGGAAAGTTTTTCGAGAAGCGGCGCGGCCACGGTTGCCCGCCAAAGCAGCATCCACGCCATCACGACATCACCTGCAACTTCCATGAATGGATGGGCATGGGCAAAAGCGGTCATCACCTGGGGAGACATGGCCGTTGCGCCGATATGCATGGCCACCTCGCCAAGCTTGTTCACGGCAGCTTCCACTTTGGCGGCATAGGCTTCGATACCGGCGATTCCCTTGGCAGCGGCAATGGTTTTCTGCATTTCGCCGAAAAGGTCCATGACCGGTTTTCCTTTTTTCATTCCCAGCTTTCTGCCCAGAAGATCCATGGCCTGAATGCCGTTGGTCCCTTCATAGATCATGGTGATCCGACAATCCCGCAAAAGCTGCTCCATCGGATATTCCTTGATGAAACCGTAACCGCCGTAAACCTGAACGCCGTGGCTGCAGACTTCAAAGGCTCTGTCTGTGATATAGCCTTTGGCGATCGGGG
>CAYQKZ010000293.1:0-4452 GCA_964418135.1 uncultured Desulfobacterales bacterium | reverse complement strand
CCCGGACCAGGGATTTTTCATGATCAATCCGTCCAGTTCTTCGCCAATATGATTGGCACCGACAATGATGGCTTTTTTGGTATTGAGTCCTTTTTTTCGAAGACTGCGAAGCGTCAAACGGATAATGATCCGGCCGAGAGAAAGAAATCCCGGCCAGGCAATCATCCAGTACATAAACCCGGTGCGTATAATCAGATGAGATAAATTCAGGAAATAGAGAATGAAAAAAAGACTGAAATAAACAATGCAGCAACCCAGGATAATTTTGTTTATCTCATAACGGGGGGAAGAAAAACGCCAGGAGCGATAAATTCCGGTGTGATGCAATATCACCAGGATCAAAAAAAATAGAATGATATCAACTTCTTTTATATTGTACTGCAGTTCATGGCAATACTTGTTTATCCCATCATAAAGGCCTGCGCCTGACAGTGCATCCACCAGGCGCAATTGTGTCATGAGCAGCGGTTCATAAGAACGAAACTTGGAATTCTGAATTCTTGATTTTTCAATCACAATCAAACGCCTTCTTCACTGTTGAACACCACCGAGTCTGTGAAGGCACAATATCAACATTATGGTTCATGTTATTCGTGTATCGGGGATTGACTAAAATCTCTCATTGGCTTACACGTTTTTTCACGGCAAACTGATTAATTGGGAACACACCGGCCCAATCGACTACTCCAATGAGTTCCGCGCGGACATATCGGCGTGTTCGGCACACATTTTCCCACATGCCCGTCCCAATGGGTGCCCGGTGGACAGTCTATAACATTCGGTACACACCGCCCGACACGCCCATCCCAATGGAGGCCCGGCGGACAAGGCGGCGGGTTGGGAGTACATCTGCCCGCCCGTCCATCCCAATGGAGACCCGGCGGACAGGGCTGCTGGGCTGAAACGACATTCACACTGAAACCCATTAAAATCAGAAATCCGAAAAATAAGAAAACAAACTTGAATTTCTTTCTCATGGTATCATTCTCCAAATGAATAATATGGGAGCATACAACCTGTTTTCAATCATCTACCGGTGTGGAAACGGCGGCGGTGGCAACGGTACAAATACCACTGGAGGCAGCGGTGGCGGCGGTCCAGGGTGAGGAGGGGGCGGCATATACAAGCAGCCGCTGACTGTTATCAACAAAAAGCAAAACAGAGAACTCCATATCATTTTTTTCATGGCCTCTCCTTATCTCATTTATTGTTTACGAGGAGATATATTACCGCTGCCGCTCATATTTTTTCAAGAAGCAACGCTGTCTGTAGTCCATAGGCTTCCGGGTTGATCGATTTGATAGCGAAGATATCTTGAATTTTCTTTTTCAGATAATCGATATCGTAAAATACCATGGCTCCTTTGGGATTTCGCTTGTCGTTGTTGGAAAACATCGCAAAAGCGAACATATCAAATGCTGTTGAGATGATATTCGTTTCCTTATGAATCTTGTTGAGTTCTTCGGCAAGAAAGAAAGTGGGATTCGTCTCAAAAAGTCGATTGATCGTATTTCTGTCATGGATAGTAAAATATAATCGTCCGCCTTTCTTAAGAATCCGGCGGAGTTCCAAAAACCAAAAATCCGCCAGTTCGCTGATATGGCTGAACACGGAACCTGCATAGATTAAATCGAAATATCCATCCTCAAACGGCAGATGAGGTTGAGTTGTCGTCGTAAAGAAGTGAAACGGCGGACTTAAATTCTGCTGACACCAGATCATGTGTTCAGCGCAGATGTCCACCCCCCAGAATTCTCCTGTTACAGCTTTATCCGCCAGCCATCTCAGCATTCTGGCAGCCGCACATCCAAATTCCATAACCCTGAAGCCGTCTTGAATCTGAAAATCATCCTTACTCAGAATCTCCAGCATGCTGCTGACGTGTACTCTGCCGGTTTCAAGATATCCCGCTTCGGTATCGGAATACCCTTTCTCAGAGGCGTTTCGGCGGGATGGGAAGGGTCAGCGGATCACGCATATTCTGTATGACATTATATTGCTTCGGAATCTGGTAAAACGATGCCTGGCTCTGATACGGAAAAAACTTTCCGCTCAGGTGGGTGTGTTCAGGAATCAGATGCCATAGATTCACTGGAATTTCATTTACTATTTCTGTCAGATCGGATACTTTTTCACTGAGATTCACATTATTTTTATAACAGTCCGAACTCACTTTTTGATTAAGAGCCGCGATAGTCATTCGGTCTGATTCATTTTGCCCGGAAATGTCCATCAGTTTCGCTTTGAGTTCTTCAATCTGTCTTGACACAATGCGCTGGTTTTCAACATACTCCGTCAATCCAACCGCCACAAATCTCTTGATAAAACGCCGCAGATAATTTTTCATCAAGCTCTCTTTACCGTGAAAATAAAGTTATCAGTAAATGCCGGTTTGGAGTAAGCGATCATTCATTGATCAGGACTTTTCCGGCAAAGCGATGATCAGTCTCTGGTTGTTCCAGTCTCTTGGACCCCGATCCGGCAACAGGACTTGCAAGTTTTTATTGGAATATAACACGATCCCAATAAATTTGGCACTGGAAAGTTTTTCTCGGGAAAACCCGGTTTCTTCCACCCAAATGGTTCGTTCCGGCACCAAAATTTCGCCCCGGTTTTGTGCATAATCAACATGAAAGAGTATCTGCCGATCGGCATCAAGTACATGAACCGCCACCGTATATTTCAAGTGTTGCCGGCCGATACTCTCCCAAACGAGCCGGAGTCCTATCTTGTTCGGGCTCTCCGAGAAATCCGCACTTCTCAGTTGAAATATTTTCCCGAATTGTACCTGTCGATATCTTTTATCCGAGTTGTCTATTATTCTGGATGCCGTTATTGGATCGATAGCATTTTTGGGATGTAATGTGCCACTGAAATAATGAATCATGGCAGCCAACATGATCACCAAAGAACAGCCGGCGGTCAGGACATTTCGTTTTCTGAACAGCCAGGAACCATGAATTCTTTGAGGCAAATTTTGTGAAGATGATAGATCAGCCCCATTGTTGGAACTTCCCGGCTGGGAAAACGTTTTTTTCATCCAGGATCGATCCAATTCCAATATGAATCGCCGGCAGGGATGCTCGATCACCGTCATCAACAGATAAGATCCCAGAAGCAGTACAATCCACAGAAAGCCATACATGAACCATTCCGGTAAATTCGTGACATTTTCGATTCTCCACTGATAATATCGGATAAGTATCTGGTGAAGAAGAAAAATCGAAAGACTCATCTCTCCCAGGCTGCGAAGCAATCGCCAGGCCAGGAGTTTTGAAATCATCCCTTTTTCCTTAGCCATTACCAGAATCAATATCCCATAAAAACCACTGGGCACCCCGCAGACAATCAGCCATTTGCCACCGCTTTCTCCAATCCATGGGAAGTGACCGCTGATTGCATGAACCGATGGGCTGTAAAACATGATTGAAACCACCGGAATCAGAACGACTGTTTCGATGACTGTTCCAAATATTTTACCGGGATTGAAAACCGCTGCAAACCGTGGATAAACCAATGCCAGCGCCATGCCCAGCGTAAATTCGAAGAGACGCCCCAGTGGGCCGATGTATACCAGCCCGGAATATCCGATATTATCCCTGGCGCTCATGGCCTCGCCGGATGGCAATCCGGCCACATTCGCATAATGTATGATTGCAGCCGCCGTCAGGAAAGTCAACAGCAGTTTGATATGCCAGGTATGACGCCATGATTTCAGGAGCAAGGGGAAAAAGAGGTAGAAGACAAACTCGGTGGAAACGGCCCATGAAACCCAATTATAGGAAAAATAATAGTTCCAAATCGGAATCCATGATTGGATCATCAGTAGATTTGTGAGGATCAGTGTCGAGGTATCCCGGCCAGCCGGGTTTCTCAAATCGGGGGGGATAACGATCAATACGAGCAGAAAAGTTACGAAGTGAAGGGGCCATAACCGAGCCAGCCTGGCTGTCAGAAAACGGGAAATATCTTTTCTGCTGTTCAGAGACGGATATACATAAGCCATGATGAATCCGGACATCACAAAAAAGAACGAAACGGGCTGGGCGGTCGGCAAATCCATCAGCCAATCGGAATCGAGTCCAAACATCCCTTTCGAATGATGGATGACAATGACAACTGCTGCCAGGAAACGAAGGGATGTCAGGGCATGCAGGCTTTTGGGGCGGTTCGCTTCTGATTGTAAATGGGTCATGGTTTATAACAAATTCTCGGAACGAGACAATATGAATCCAATCGGGAAAAATCCTCCCGGTCAATACGTAGATCGGAAAACAGGTAATCGTCCATATCGGAGAAGCTTTGAAGACCGATTATGAAAGAGCGTATTCCAGTGATATATACGACGGTCCATAGATCAGATCCGCCAGGACTTCACGGCTGATCATTTCTTGACACAGATCGGATCCGAGGGTGTATATCCCTTTTTTCACCCGGATGATTTCCCCACGG
>CAYQKZ010000292.1:2987-4476 GCA_964418135.1 uncultured Desulfobacterales bacterium | reverse complement strand
GGGATTCTATCGAAGTCGAGTTTGCCGGCCTCGATCTTTGAAAAATCGAGAATATGTCTGTCCGGTCGTGCGTCCCGATGCATTCAACTGCGGCCTGTCCTCCCGGAAGGCCATCTATTCTCCGTTTCCGCAGGCCGTACCGTCCGCTTATGTGATCAACGTCACCGAGTGTCTGGGGCATAATCCGGCGGTATGCGCCAAATGTGTGGAAGCCTGCAAGAAAGGCTGTATCAGCTTTCATATGTCTGATGAGGAAATTACGGAACATGTGGGCACCATCGTGGTGGCCACGGGGATGGAGCCGTATGATCCCACGGAAATGGATGAATACGGCTATACCCGATTCGAGAATGTGTTGACGAGCCTGGAATTCGAAAGACTTGTCAATGCCGGCGGGCCGACCAAAGGCGAGGTGATTCGCCCGACGGATCGCAAAAAACCGAAGTCCATTGGATTCATTCAGTGTGTGGGTTCCCGATCGGCCGGCAAGGGCAGTGCGCATTGTTCCAATGTCTGCTGCATGAATACGATCAAGAGTACGCTGGTGCTGAAGGAGCATTATCCGGACATGGATGTCAAGGTGTTTTACATCGATATCCGGGCTTTCGGGAAGGGCTTCGAAGACCTTTACAAGAGAAGCCGGCGGTTGGGGGTTCATTATCTGCGGGGGCTTCCCGGAACGGTCGAGGAAAATCCGGACCGCAGTCTCCGGGTAGCTGTGGAAAACATGTCTCTGGGCAAAATCGAATTTTTCGATCTGGATATGCTGGTGCTGGCAATTGGTGTTCAGCCATCCAAAAGCACGCGAGCCCTTCAGGAAATGCTGGGACTGCAATTGACATCCGACGGCTTTTTTCTGGAAGCCCATCCCAAGCTGCAACCCGTGGATGCCGCAACCCGCGGTATTTTTTACGCCGGGTGCGCCGAAGGACCCAAGGATATCAAGGAAAGCGTCACCCAGGCATCGGCAGCGGCGGCCCGGGCCATCCGCCTGATGCACAAGGGAGAGATCCTGACCGACCCCATTACATCAGAAATCATTGCCGACAAGTGCAAGTCCTGCGGTAAGTGCGCCGAGGTCTGCCCCTACAATGCCATTACCGTGGATATCAAGAAAAAGACGTCGGCGGTGGTCAACACGGCCGCGTGTGCGGGATGCGGAACCTGTGCGGCCGAATGCGCCTTTGACGCTATCCACATGAACCATTTTACCGACCGGCAGATTCTCGATCAGGTGGATGCGCTGCTGACGGAAAAGCCGGAAGAGAAAATCCTGGCGTTTGCCTGCAACTGGTGTTCCTATGCCGGCGCCGATTATGCCGGGGTGTCCCGTTTGCAGTATCCGCCCAATGTACGCCTGATCCGCACCATGTGTTCCGGCCGTGTCGATGAAAAATTCATCTGGGACGGGTTTTTGAAAGGTGCGCCGGTCATTCTGATCAGCGGCTGCCACATCGGCGACTGTCATTACATCGACGCCAACAAATGG
>CAYQKZ010000292.1:0-2977 GCA_964418135.1 uncultured Desulfobacterales bacterium | reverse complement strand
CAGCGGGTTGAGAAAATCCGCAAAAAAATGGCCAAACTCGGTATCCGTCCGGAACGGCTTCAGCTGGAGTGGATCAGTGCCGCGGAAGGCATCCGGTTTTCAACCGTCATGCACGGACTTGAATCATTGCGGAAGGGGGTTTCCGCCGAGGAAATATCCGAAACCGTCCGGATTCTTCAAAGCTGAACTCATGCCACCGACCCGATAACGCAGTAAAATTATTTTACTGAAGGTCTGTAGATCGCTACGAGCCGTGCGAGCAGCATAGTGGTATAGAAAATGCCTGTAATCCCTTCCACCATAGACAGCATCCGCGCCGGAACTGAAACAGGCACGATATCGCCGTATCCCATCGTGGCAAGCGTAATAAAACTGAAATATAAACTGGCAAAGCCATCAAAAGAAGTCTGTCCTGAATTAACGATAAAAGAATTCGGCTGCAATTGGTTTGTCAAACTGTATGCCAACGCCCACAGCAATCCCAAAATCAAATATACGGCCACCCCCGCACTCATCACTTCGGAATCCACTTGTGGCGATTGGAAGATAAATTGAAGAAGATCCCATATCACGAATAGAAGAAACAACAAACATGCCGAGTAGTAAAGCGTCGGAGACACCAAATCCGGGTACCAATAATTCACCCATTTTCCAACCACTCCAGGCGTGGACAGCACAATCGTCCAAACGAATTTCCCTCTCCGATTGGAAATATCGAACACAGCTGACAACATCACAAGTGTGAAAAGAGTAGATTCAATAATAATGCCGTACCTCAACCCATCCATAAACGGGAAAGATACGATCATCAGCACGATCGCACAGAGAAAAGACTTGACAGAAAACTTCCAATCTCCTGATTTCATGAATAACATCTAAATTGAACCGAGTTTCGCTGTTTTATGAGGAATGCATGCGCCGGATTCTCAGAATTCATGGATTATTACGTTTCTGCTTCATACAGCTCCAGAGGCAGACCATCGGGGTCAGCAAAGAAGGTAAATCGTTTATTCGTGTATTCATCCCTGCGTATGGATTCAACCGGAATACCGAACGATTCCAGATTGCGCTTGCATAATTCGACATCGTCGACTTCGAACGCCAAATGACGAAGGCCGCGCGCCTCCGGATAGGAATGACGCGGCGGACAGTCGGGAAAAGAGAAGAGTTCAATCTGGGAACCATCTGCAAGCGCCATGTCAAGTTTATACGAACGACGTTCGATCCGAAAATGTTCGGCAAGAATACGCAGGCCGAGGTACTCGGTATAGAAACGCTTTGACGTTTCGTAATTCGAACAAATGACCGCCGCATGGTGAATTCGCTTGAGCATGGCCATCAATCGAAACCATCCCGTCTTCCATCACAGACACAGCAATCCGAGTGATCTTGATTATAGTAATCGTCTTCGATGACGATGCGCTTTTTGGTGCAATATTGTATTACACCTTCGTCATTTTTCTGTGTAGATAGTCGATAGCAGTGTTCGCAATTCATGTGTTTTCTCCTTTTTCAATTTCAAATAATTCCAGTCAATAAACTGACAGTGTTTTTCGTGGTTATACTGCGAACGGGCATAATCTTAACTATTTGAACCCCCACCCCAACCCTGCCCCGCTGGGAGAGGGAGCATAAGGAAAGTAAGGTTTATGCCCTTTCGCAGTACAACAGAATTTCATGGTAAACACTCATCGTTTGAAGTATAGGGATTGGTTCTAACTTGGCCCATTCCAATCGAAAATAGCCCGGCAATTCCTTGCCGGGTCAATGAGAAAGATGCAGTCATCAAGCTGACGTTCTGTCCAATTTCCATGTTTACCGAGAATAGAAGCAATTTGCGCGCCAACATATCACTCCCTCCTGATCTTTGTAAAGTATCAAATCATGCATCTCTATAGACTTATTGAGATACTGCAATCGGTCTTAATCGGCGATGTTAGCCCCTCACCGCAACCCTCTCCCGCCGGAAGAGATGGGTATCGATCATCAAAATCCTTTTTTGATGGTTTTTTTTATGTTATCAAAAGCAACAAGCTTCAATCCCGGATAAATGCGTTGTTTATGGATTTCTCTTTGGAACCATATCCAGCCCATCCCCTTTGGGCTTTTCATTTTATTTATAACCAGGTCGGCAGAGGTTATCATGATTTATCTTGAAATATTGGCCATCCTTCTCCTGACATTGCTGAACGGCCTGCTTGCCATGTCCGAAATGGCAGTGGTCTCATCCCGCAAAAGTCGTCTCGAATATCTGGCCAATCAGGGCAGCCGCGGAGCACAAACCGCGATCGGCCTGATGGACGATCCAAGCCGGTTTCTCTCGACGGTTCAGATCGGAATTACGCTTGTCGGGATCGTGGCCGGTGCGTTCAGCAGTGCCACATTGGGACAGCGGCTTGGAGACTGGCTCAATTCGTTTTCCGTGATTTCACCTTATGGCAATGCCCTTGCCATCGGTGTGACGGTTGTGGGGATCACCTATCTATCGTTGATTCTCGGAGAACTTGTGCCCAAGCGGGTGGCACTCTCCCAACCCGAACGGATTGCTTCGCTGATCGCCGGACCAATGCACGGACTTTCTCTGATCGCCGCTCCAGCGGTATGGGTGCTTCATCTCTCAACCGAGCGGGTGCTGCGCATATTTGGTTTATTGGGTTCTCCAGAAACCACCATCACCGAAGATGAAGTCAAGTCGCTGATTGCCGAAGGAACCCAGGCCGGGGTTTTCGTTCCGCAAGAACAGGAGATGATTCAAGGCGTGCTGCGACTGGCGGATCGACCGGTGCGGGTGATCATGACGCCGCGACAGAAAATCATCTGGGTCGATACCGGGTCCGACCGCAACACGATTCTCAACATGGTCGATTCTAACCGTTTTTCGCGCATGATCGTATGCGACCTCACCGTAGACCGGCCGGTTGGCGTTGTCCACACCAAGGATATTCTTCCCGAGGCACTGCGTTGCCATGACGTCAAC
>CAYQKZ010000291.1:0-4494 GCA_964418135.1 uncultured Desulfobacterales bacterium | reverse complement strand
CCCGGCCTCCCCCCGCTGGGGGGAGGAGATGAATGATTACGTAGCGGGAGATGCGGCTTACTTGGATTTGCTTTTTACAGGGGGAGCCGATGCAGGTACATCCTTCGATTCTTGACCTTTCAACATGGGACAGTCATCTCTCATAGCCCTACCATGACCCATCCCTCTCATTTGCATCATATCACTCATTTTCTTTTTTTGTTCCGGGGTCAGTTTGGTTTTCATATCTTCAATACCCTGAATATGCATCATCGCAGCATCGGTTTTTAATGAAGCAATCTGCTTGAGCTTGGCCTCGGCAGCTTTAACATCAACCGGGTCTTTTCCCAGAATTTCTCTCAATTCGACCTCAGACACCTGAATATCAGCCTTCTTTTTAATCATTTCTTTCTGAAGTTGCTGTAATATCGACTTAATTTCAGTCTCCTTACTATCATCAAGTCCGAGTGCATCGACGATATAAGTGGCATGAGCGCCATCCCACATACCCATGCCCATGCCGCATCCGCCCCCCATACCCATTCCACCACCCATAGCGCATTTACCACTCATACCCGGCCCCATCCCTTTACCGCCGGACATTTGTGCTCCTGCAACTGCAATGATCAATCCTGTAAAAATACAAGCGGTAATCATAATTTTGCCAATTCTTTTCATAATACACTCCTTTTTGTTGTATCAATTAATGATGATGATTATTACAACTATTCACGATTATATTAACAAGCAATTCATATGCCAGCCCATACAATATACAATAAAACCTTAATCCTGCAATTTTACGTTATTATTCTGTAACCGTTCACTCCCCCTCCCATCTGAATATCATTTGGAGACATTAACTATCTGTAAGCACAACGATTCACCCTCCAGATACCCCCCGCTGGGGGGAGGAGGTAAACGGTTACCTATTCTTTTGTTCAGGCAAGGTTTTTCAATAATAAACCCCTATTTGCCGCCGCATCTGTTAACGGACACCATCAAACATGGGTAAATGATATCCACAAGGATATCATTTACCCATTATCAGGCGTTGACGGCTATTGTCCTACGGGTTCATCAGGTTTTAGATTTCCGACAATCGCCACCCAACCGTCTTTTGTCTGAACTTCCAAAATCTCTAATCCGGTTGCTTTCATTTTATCGATGACTTTATCCCGGTTGGCTTCGATGATCCCCGAACAGATCAAAATACCGCCGGGAGCCAGAACCGGTTGAACATCATCCAGCAGCACCAGAATGACTTCCGTTAAAATATTCGCAGAAATCAGTTGAAAATTTTCGGTGACGGCATTCACCAGGCTTCCGGATTGGATGCAGAATCGATTCGATTCGATTTGATTCAACAAAAGATTTTGCTCGGCGATATCACAGGCAATACTGTCGGAATCTATTCCGACCAGCCTGGATGCACCCAGCTTTGCCGCAGCTACCATCAGAATTCCGGACCCGGTTCCGACATCCAGAAATGTATCGCCCGGCTTCAGATATTTCTGAATCATCCCGACACACAAGGCGGTTGTGGGGTGAGTGCCCGTACCAAACGCCATTCCCGGATCGATCTCGATGACAATTTCGCCTAACGCAGGAGAATATTCCCGCCAGGTGGGCTTGACAACCAGAATATCGGTCAGTTTTTCCGGCCAGAAATAGGCTTTCCAGGATTCAGCCCA
This sequence comes from uncultured Desulfobacterales bacterium, assembly GCA_964418135.1. Taxonomy (GTDB): domain Bacteria; phylum Desulfobacterota; class Desulfobacteria; order Desulfobacterales; family Desulfatirhabdiaceae; genus RAAP-1. Next base: position 2,821 of record CAYQKZ010000291.1, on the reverse strand, counting down.
ATCTTCTTCATCCACCTCACGATAGATAACTTGCGAATCAATATCCTGATTCTGTTTGAGATCCGCCAACGCCAGCTCAAGTTTCCGGCAATTCGATGTCAGCGATTCATTCTTGGGAAAATATCCGGTCACCATATGATGCTCGGGCTTCGGCAAGGCATCCTCGCCCCATCCTTCGGCAGGCTCCAGATTCGGATCTTCCACCACGACCCCGGATAACCCCAGGTCGTCAAACAGGCTCGTAATCAGTTCCACCGCTTGATCGACCGGTTCGGTATCCACAATGACCACTGCTGCAATCCATTTCATAAGACACGCCTATGAGGGTAAAATCGTTCTTTGGGAGGGTTGAAATATCCATGGCAGACACCGGGAAATTGTTCACGAATCGTTAGTAGGACATGTTCCATCCCCATCGGCGGTCCGTGATCCGCCACCGCATTCATTGCTTTCAAATACCGAAGCGGATCAAAATTCAGGTTTCTCCACTGGATAAAGTGAAGCGGATGTTTGAACAAAAAATCCGTCAATGCATCGACTTCTTCCGGAACGTCCGTAAATCCCGGACAGTTCAGATAATTGACAGCCACATGCCGCGTGTGGGAAAGAGCCAGATCGATACTGGTTTCGATATCTGCAAACCCGTACCCTTTGGGCCGGAAATAGGCGTCATAGCAACGGCTCCGCATGCTGTTCATACTGACACGCATGCTGTCGAGACCCGCAATAAAAAGTCTGTCGAGGATTTCAGGGATACCGGCATTGGTATTCATGTTGATGGTACCCGCCGAAGTTTTTGAACGGATCAAACGAATGGACGGTTCGATGACATCCGCAGCCAGGAGCGGATCTCCTTCGCATCCCTGGCCGAAACTGACCACCGCGGATTTTACCCGACGGATATGATAGAGGGCGATTTCCGCAATTTCTTCCGGAGTGGGAGTAAAGGCGATACGTTCCTGGCTTTTGGAAACGACTCCCTGCTGCTGGAGCGACAAGCACCCCAGGCATCTGGCATTGCAGGATTGCGAGGTAGGAAGTGGTGCTTCATAACGACCCAGAAAAAAGTTTTTACCCGCCGGACACCCATATGTCATGGCGCAATGTTCCAGATGTGCCCGCAGTCGATTGTCAGGCATTTGTTTTCGAAGCAGCTTGATGCCATGCACTACATCATCGAACTTCATGAATCGCAGATCCTGGCGGGGCTCATCATCCACCGGAATGACCGCAGACCGAAATCCTGCCGGATGCCACCCAACGGCCCCATACGAAAACAAGGGAAGCACGCCAGCACCAGGTACTTCCTGATAGGCACAGTTGCAAGACAGCACATATCCCGGAGAATTGAATGCTGCCACCGGAAATAGTGGTCCGCCCGGCGCATAGGGGTTCTCCTGAACGGTTTCCAGTTTGCCGGTGGACAGATTATACAAAATGGGCCTGCGATCCGGCAGAAACATGAGTTCACTTCCGTAAGGCATGGGCTGCGTCAATTCGGCAGTCAGCGGTTTGAAAGCGTTACCGTCCATACCCACTGCCGCATAGCCTTCAAGATCGAATATCTCTCCGTTAGCACCGGCAACCAGAGCTGTCAGCAGGTTCCGGGAGTTTTTCAACGATAGATTCGCTTTCTTTTTTCGGAACGAACATGTTTTATTATTCTGACTTCTCATTTTTCAACCGCCGCCGCGTGAATGTCGATTCAATTTCCATTGAATTCGGATTTAGAAAGCACATCAGGATTCACACAGAACGGTGGTTCTAATGTGGACCACGGACTCCTCACGCCAGCCCCCCTCCCAACCTCCCCCCGCTGGGGGGATGGGTAATTGCGTGAATTTTCCAATTGAATCAGCAGATAATCTTCCTCCCCCAGCGGGGGAGGGCCGGGGTGGGGGTCGTGCAGTATGGTCAAAACATTGTTCAAAGCCGAGTGGACCAGGTTAGAGTCAAGCCCCACAGAACTAAATACCGTCAACCATGCCAGTCGTTTCTATTCCCATTGATTTCATTGCATTGTTTATCTTTATATTGTATGAATTGTTAGAATTCAAGAACCTTCAGGAGCGTTTTTCACTATCATGCGATTATATCTTTGGATTCTTCAACCGATCCTGGTCTTGGGAGGCATCATGACCCCGTTCTTTGCCGCAGACGGTAAGGAAAATCAATCGTTGCAGCAAGCACAGAAACCTGAACGATCCATCACCATCGTGGCAGTTGGAGACAGCCTCACAGAAGGGTTCGGTGTCGGAGTGCAGCAGGCTTATCCGTTTCTTCTTGAAACCCGGCTTCGTAAGGATGGGTTTCCCTGCAAGGTCATCAACGCGGGCATCAGCGGTGAAACCACCAACGGTCTTTTATCCCGCATTGATCGAATAATCCGGCTAAAGCCGGATATCGTCATTCTGTGTACGGGTGCCAACGACGGACTGCAGCGGATGGATATCCGTAGAATCCGAAACAACATCACCCAAATGGTTCGGACGTTCAAGGATCAACAGATTACGGTGATTCTCGCCGGAATGAAGATGCTCGTCAATAACGGTCTGTCTTATAAAGAATCATATGATCGGCTGTATGCCGAAATTGCGGAAACAGAACAAGTCTCATTCATGCCTTTTCTACTCGAAGGCGTTGCGGGAAAACCGGAATTCAATCTGGGAGATGGCGTTCATCCAAATGCCCGAGGTTACCAGATCGTTGCCACAAAAGTTTATCCGTATATTTTAAAGCTGCTGACATATCGGCACTCAGAAAAATAATTATACTGCGAAAGGGCATAATCCTTACTTTCCTTATACTCCCTCTCCCAGCG
>CAYQKZ010000290.1:0-4530 GCA_964418135.1 uncultured Desulfobacterales bacterium | reverse complement strand
GCAATGAATTGCCGGGCTATTTTCGATTGGAGTGGACCAAGTTAGAACCAAGCCCATTCAAAGCATTTGGCGAACATGGACAGGATATTGAAAGACACAGCATAGAAATCTTTATCATGTATATCCTGTTCATCTATGTGAATTAAAAAACATCTCGATCTGGGATATTATTTCATGTAAGTTGCCTAAAGCCGGTAGCTTCAGCCACCGGTAATGCCATGGTTCATCTCTGAAGTCCTGAAAGGACGACGCAACAAAATGGACCATCTGTTGACGGCAACCCGTTCCTTCAGGACGGGATGGTATCGGGTCGATCCAATCCGGTGGCTGAAGTTCCCGAATATACAAATGAACCCCTTTCGGGGTTATTATGATGAAAAATTACATTATGATAAATAGCAATATCAACCCGCCGGACTCAACCCAGAATCAGGTCTCCGCAAACAGACACAATACGGTTTTTGAGAAAATAGGGCTCAAACTATTCAAGTTTTATCAAAAAATGCTTCCTCCGGAAAATTTGGGAGAAGCCAGAGCAAGAATCGATGCATTAAAATCCGATAACAGTTTGTATAAATTGTTTTTTGAAAGCATGACGGAGGCTGTTGGTATCATATCACCCTTGGGTACCATCCTGTTTACCAATTATCGAATTCCTGAAATACTGCTCTATTCCGAACAAGAAATCATCAATAACAATGTTTTCAATTTATTGGACAATGACAACCAGGTCGTCATTATTAAACAGTTGATCAAACAAAAACAGAAAAACGACTGGTCTTCCTACCAGCTGTCATGGACAGCCAAAGATGGCAGACAGATTCCATGCATCGTTTCGCCGAAACCGATTTACAATGAGAAAAAACAATTTATCGGCAGCTTTGCCCTGATCACCGAAGTGACCCCCCTGAAAATTGTCGAGCAGCAAATCAGACAGTATGTAGAAGAAAAAGAAGTTCTGTTTCAAGAACTGGCACATCGGACCAAAAACAACATGCAGGTGATCAACAGCCTGCTGGCGCTGCAGTCATCCGGCATCAGCGATCCGAAAGTACAGGAAATATTCAAGGAAACCCAGAACCGGATCATGTCCATGGCCAAAGCCCACCAGATGCTGTATCAGGCCAAAGACCTGACCCGCATCGATTTTAAATCCTATCTTCATGAACTCGGTACCAGTCTGATCAGAAGCTATAAATTCGAGGCGGACCGGATTGAACTGGATTTTCAGGCAGAACCGGTTTCTGTTTCTCTGGAAATCGCCATCACCTGTGGCCTGGTTGTCAATGAACTGATTACCAACTCGCTGAAATACGCATTTCCGGAAAAACGCAGCGGTGCGATCCGGATTCGGATGTCCACGGAAAAAAACCAGTTCATTCATTTATGCATCGGGGATGACGGCGTTGGATTTGCGGATGATTTCGATTTCAAACGGGTTACATCTCTCGGTGCCCGATTGATCACCAATCTGGTGCAACGCCAGTTGAAAGGGACTCTGGAAGTGGATATCCATGAAAATCCCGAGTTCCGAATTCGGTTTAAAAATGTGCCTCCCCGGAGTTTAATGAAACCATAAACGCCCGGAAAATCGTCACATCAGTAATAATAATTGAATCATTGAAATAATAATCACTTTGGGCAGGAGATTTCATTGAAAATCAAAGTATGCATTGCAGGCGCCACGGGATGGGCAGGTTCCGCTTTGACCCGTGCCGTACACCAGACAGAGGATATGGTACTGTCCGCAGCGGTTTCCCGGTCGAATAAAGGAAGAACGATTCAGGAAGTTCTTGGTATCGACGGTGCCAATACCAGGATTTCCGAATCGGTGGATGAAGCGCTCCAGGCGGGCTGTGATGTTATGGTGGAATATACCAAGCCGGATGCTGCAAAACGAAATATATTCACGGCACTCGATGCCGGTGTCCATGTCGTGGTGGGAACATCTGGATTGACCGATGCGGATTATGCGGAAATCCATGAAAAAGCCGAAGCCAAAAGACTTGGCGTATTTGCGGCCGGAAATTTTGCCATGACTGTAGTGCTTCTGCAGAAATTCGCCAAAATTGCAGCCAGTTACATACCACATTGGGAAATCATCGACTATGCCGATTCCTGCAAAGCGGATGTTCCCAGCGGCACGGCGCTGGAATTAGCCAACCAGCTTGGAAAAATCGGGGAGTCCCGTCTCGACATCCCCACCGAGCAGCTTCACGGCCCCACGGAAACCAGAGGGGCAAGGCTGAACGGCTCCCAGGTTCATTCCATACGCCTTCCCGGGTATGTCATTGCTGTGGAGGCCATATTTGGAATGCCGGATCAGAAACTCGTACTCCGCCACGAAGCTGGCGCCGGTGCACAGCCTTATGTGGACGGGGCCATGCTGGCCATCCGGAAAGTCTGCACCTTTGCAGGGCTGAAGCGGGGTCTGGAAAGCATCATGGATATTTGATCGTTCGAGCCCCGTCCAGGTATGAAGCCTGCTGCCTCGCGGACGGCAGGCTTTATTTTTTCGCCACGATCTGAACCAGAGCAATCCGATCTTCTTCGAGATTTTTCCGCTGGTTCTGCGCCATGACTTTGAAACTCGGCCCCAGCAGGATATGAATACCGAGCGGGGTGAACCCTTGCTGATGGATTTTTTTGGAAACATTGGTAAACCAGGCCCGGGCAATGTCGGTTGTGTCTTTCCAGCTTTCGATGATGAAGCCGCTGCTTTCTATGAGCTGTCGGAACTCGTCGGGCTGGATCAGAAAGCTGTTTTCCGGCTGTTCGGCCCACGGCACCGGAAAATGAACAGGACTGACCGGACCCGCCAAAATATCATAGACGGCCAGAGCCCCTCCTTTCTTCAACACCCGGAACATCTCCCGACAAAATAAATCCTTGTCTGAAATATTGACCGAAGTGTGCTGCGTCCACACGACATCGAACGAGTCATCCGGAAACGGCAGATCACACGCATCCCCTTGCCGGTACGTTACGAGATTGGAAAGTCCCACACGCTCGGCAAGCATTTGTGCGACCTGACAATATGCATCCGTCAGATCGATACCGGTGACCCGGCATCCGAATTCGCCGGCAATATAACGGGACGGACCGCCGATGCCGCTGCCGACATCGAGGACATGCATGTCCGGACCGAGGCCGACCTCATTTGCCAGCTCCATGGTCGCCTTTCGTCCTCTGACATGGAACTCGTCGATCGGAGCCATATCTTCGGGTATCAGATTATCGATATCCTTTCCCGCTTTTTTGAGTGCTGAAAGGATTATTTCCCCAAGATTCTCCCGGGAATAATGCTGTACAATGGTATTGTGAAAAGTGTCGGGCTGCGTAATGGATTCCTCCTCTATTGTTGCCTTAAAAAATGATTCCGCCGGCAATGACGCATTCATCAGGACTCTTCTGCAAATTTTTTGGGCAGATCGTTGTCGATCACATAGATGCAGACTTCCTTGGCGCCCTGCTGGGTATATCGGTATTTACTGCAAAGATTGGTGATCAGGAAGGTAACGTCGTTTCGAATGCGTTTATCGTATGTCTTGAAATCATCGCTGCCATAATCCTTGATGCCCATGCGGAAATTCTTGTTGTCGACAAACGGATCCAGAGCCTTTTCCTTCAGATTGAAGACGTACCGTTCACGCAGGGAGGCGTAGAGCGTGGTCTCTTTGATGGATTTTCCTTCCACCATCATTTCCTGAGTCAGGGCTCGGGATGTATATTCCTTTTGCACATCCTTTCGAAAAGACAGATGCCTGGCTTGAACGGTTTTGATCCCCAGGATGCGGGTTTCGATGTTTCGAAAAAAATCCTCTGTTATTTCAATCCGATCGCCCGTATAAGTACAGATTTCCGTGGTGTTCGTCTCGAAATTGACGGCAAACATATAATTGCGGATATCTCGTGAAATCTGCTCATCGTTGAAATAATACAGCGATTCCTTGACCTCCTGCAACACCGTGTAATTGTACAAATGAAGCAATGCATCCAGGAAACCGGAGGGGATCGATCGGGACAGATCCTTTCGGACGTTCGTGAAATAATTGTTCAGGGCATTCATGTTGATAAGGCTGTCTTCTTTTGAGCAGGTGGAATAAAACTCGTTGAATATCTTGATCGCATCACGTCCGGAAAACCCGACGACGCCTTCGAATTCGGATTCGGCGATGATCTTTCGTCTGCGCTGGGCCGTAAACCGCTTTCGATCATCTTCCGTCAGCCACGGCGGAATGTAGCCGGTATAAATCTCTATTTTCAGCAGTTGAAGATTGTCATCGCAATACCGCCGATATTTTTCAGGGCTCTCGATCCATTCCATCAGAGCGTCGGATCGGGTCTTGATGCGGGAAGATATGATGACCCGTGCAAAATTGTGAAGCACGCGGGGCAGGAAACAGTCATCGATATGTTTGCCGAAAACATTGCGGTAAATATTCACTTCCGTCTGCAGATCCAATACATACGGAATGTTGATATAGGCGATCCGGTCGGAAAACGACTGGAAATCCTGAATATTTTTCT
>CAYQKZ010000289.1:0-4544 GCA_964418135.1 uncultured Desulfobacterales bacterium | reverse complement strand
TCATCCGGAACGTTTCTTTGACTTCAAAATTGTAACCGGCCTACTCGACGAATGTTTATAGCGAGTTCTTATCTTTCCCCAACCGATAACGCACCCCAAATTTTTGTCGGGAAAGCTATTGAACCGGCTATGCCTGAGAAAGACTCTGTTTAATAAAAACCGTGCTGCGCTGTTCGGCAAAGGTGAGATGCGCCATCATCGCTTCGCGGGCGGTATCTGCGGCACGGGCCTTGATGGCTTCGAAGATGGTGCGATGATGCTGGTAGAGCAGGTGGTGATCGTCGCCGGTCATATAAACTGCCCGCCAGACCGATTGTTGGAATTCCTTCATGGCATCGAACAGATTCTGCATCAGATGAAGCCAGACGATGTTATGCGTGGCGCGGGCGATCAGGATATGGAAATTGGCGTCGAGATCCTCGGATGGCAGCAGGCCTTCCAGATTGCTCTCCATGCCGGAAACGACTGTCTCCATGCGGCGGATATCCTCGGGCAGGGCCCGTTGGGCGGCATAAAAAGCGGTCCAGGACTCCATGCATTTGCGGACTTCAATGACATCGAGTGCTCTATCCTGTTGCATGCGGATCAACCCGCTCAGCGAATTGGCAGAGGAGGTTTCCACCAGCGACATGACAACTGTACCGCCTCCCTGAGTGGAGCTGACCAGCCCTGAGGATGCCAGCGCGTTCAGGGCCTCACGCACCGACGGGCGTGATACGCCGAACATTTCTGCCAGTTCCCGCTCTGGGGGCAGCTTGTCGCCGGGTGAAAAATCCCCGCTCAGAATCGAAGCGCGGATCTGATCTGCAATCTGGGTGGATACTTTTTTGGGTTTGATCGGTTGAAATTTCATGAGACAGCACCCGTCAAAAAAAGGTTAGCAGTTCTCCCTTCCTATTATAATGTTTTTGACGGCTCTGCAACCGAAACCATAGGTCAGGCATCGATGCTCTTTGCCAGCAGCTCTGTTAGATGCATGATTTTGACCTGCGGCAAATGGTCCATCAGACCTTTTTTAAGCTGAAGCAGACAGCCGGGATTACCGGTCACCAATACTTGTGCCCCGGTGGCCCGGATGGTATCGAGTTTTCGCCGCAGGATCAGATCCGCCATCTGCGGCTTTTCGATATTGTAGGTGCCACCGCCGCCACAGCAGGCATCGGCGTTTTCCAGTTCTGTGTATTTCAGGCCAGGCACAAGATTGAGCAGCTCGCGCGGCTGCTTTCGAATCCCCTGACAATGCGCGATATGACAGGGGTCGTGGTAAGTGACTTTCAGTGGCAGCGGGGTAAGGATCGCTTTCAGTTCATCGGCATGCATCGTCAGAACCTGCGAAATATCCCGCACCTTGTCGCTGAAAGCGGCAACCGATGGTTCATCGAGATGGTGGCTGTATTTTTTCAGTTCGGCCCCGCATCCGCCGCAGTCAGTGACGATAAAATCCAGATCGAAGCCACCGAAAATATCCACATTTTTGCGGGCCGCATCTTTCAAGCCAGCCAGATCGCCTGACAGCATGTTGGGCGCACCGCAGCAGACCTGGTTTTTCGGGGTGATCACCCGGTATCCGAGCCGGGTCAGCAGCTTGATCGTGGCACGACTGGCATCGCTGAAGATCAGGCTCATGACGCATCCCAGAAAAAAACCGATTGTTCCGCGAACAACACCCCTGGCCGGCATGTCTTCTTGTATCACCTGTCGTAACGGTCTTTCAGGCAGATCGGTCAGCAGCCCTTCCATCCGATCGAGCGGCTTGGGAAACATCTTGAGGATGCCAAGGGTTCTTACCAGCTTTTGCAGCCCGATGCGCTGATACAGCCGCATCGGGACAATGGCTGCTTCCAGCCGGTCCGGATGGGGCAGCAATTTGCGCAGAACAAGATCTTCCATAAAGCTGAGCCTGTCTTCCGCTTTGCGCTCGCAGGTAAACTCGGCCACCAGTTCTCCGGCATTGACGCCGCAGGGGCAGGATGAGGCGCAGGCCTGACAGTCGATGCAAAGCGATAGATATTCCAGGAGGCGCTTAGACTGATCCAGCTCGCCTTCCTGAAGTTTTCGCACCAGCGCAACTCTGCCGCGGGGCGAGGCGGTTTCAAGAAATGTCTCCTTGTACGTGGGGCAGGCGGGAAGGCACATTCCGCAGCGCATACAGTTTATCAGTTTGACGTAGTCCATGGTAATCCTCGGATTAAACGTTGACCGTTGACGGTGAACGGTCAACAGTCAACAGATTCTTGATATCCACCTAAAAAATTTTCCCCGGATTCAGTATCCCTTTGGGATCAAATGCCTGCTTGATCCCCCGCATCACCCGGATACCCGATTCGCCGACAAGCCTTGGCAGGTATTTTTTCTTGGCCATCCCTACGCCATGCTCTCCGGTGATGGTGCCACCCATGGAGATGGCGGCATCGAATATCTCATCGAAAGCCTTGTGGGCCCGGGCGATCTCGTCTTTGTCGCGCTCATCGGTCAGGCAGGTGGGGTGCAGATTGCCGTCGCCGGCATGACCGAATGTACCGATCGTGACATTGTGTTTTTTGGCGGAATCCTGAATGACCTTCAGCATGGCGGCAATGCAGCTCCGAGGTACGGTAGCATCCTCTAAAATAGTGGTCGGCTTCAACCGCGCCAGAGCCGAAAGTGCTGTGCGCCGGGCAGTGGCCAGATTGAGCGCTTCATCGGCGTTTTTGGCGGTCTGAAAGAAAGAACATCCATGTTTTCTGCAGATCGCCTCCACAGCGGCGGCCTCTTCGGCCACCACAACCGGGTGGCCGTCCACCTCGATCAGCAGGACAGCATCCACATCCAGCGGCAGCCCGACATGAGCATAATCTTCAACGCATTTAATGGTGACCTTGTCGAGGAATTCAAGGGTGGCGGGGATCACTTTGGCCGCAATGATGGCCGAAACCGTCAGGGCCGCCTGACGCATCTCCGGAAAATGCGCCAGCATCGTGGTCTTGACCTGAGGTTTGGGAATCAGCTTGACGGTGATGCCGGTGAAAAATCCAAGTGTGCCTTCCGATGATACCAGAAGGGGATTGAGGCAGTATCCGGCAACATCTTTCACCACCTTACCCCCGGTACGCAGCAGGCTCCCATCAGCAAGAATCGTCTCCAGCCCCATGACATAATTGGCTGTGACGCCATATTTCAGTCCGCGTAAACCGCCTGAATTCTCGGCCACATTGCCTCCCATAGTGGAGATGTTCATGCTGCCCGGATCAGGCGGATAGAAAAGCCCTCTTGCCTCCACCTCGCGGTGCAGGGCGCTGGTGATCACCCCCGGTTCCACGGTGGCGGTCAGGTTTTCTTCGTCCACTTCGATGATCCGGTTCAACCGGCTGGTCTGAACCACGACCCCTTCACTGCCGGCAATCGAACCGCCCGACAGATTGGTGCCCGATCCTCGGGGTGTAACGCTGATGCCGGCCCCATGACACAGGCGCATGATGCGGGCGATTTCATCGGATGATCCGGGCATCAGGACGACCCCCGGACGGCTCTCCAGCTCCGGGGTGGCATCATAACCGTAGACCGCCAGCGACTCCCGGTCGGACAGGGTATATTGTTGGCCGACAATGGCCTGCAATTCTTTGATGAATGATGGATTCATGCAAATTTCGCCTTTCTATAGACTTTCTGAAAATTCATTGTTCATATCACATATTATTTGACGACTGTCGACACGACTGCAGGGATCATCCAGGGGAATACATAGGCCTGCAGAAAAACCACCACACCGACCAGAGAGGCCAGTGCGATACTGTGCCAGAATACACCCCGCAGAATCTCTCCTTCATGACCCTGCTGGCCGGTTGCCACACCTGCGACAACAATACTTTGCGCATCGATCATCTTGCCCATCACCCCGCCGCTGCTGTTGGCGGCGCAGGAAAGGATCGGATTGATACCCAGCGCCTCGGCGCTGATTTTTTGAAGCCCGCCGAAAAGAACGTTTGATGAAGTATCACTGCCGGTAAGTGCTACACCGAGCCAGCCCAGAAGGGGTGAAAAGAAAGGAAAGAGAAATCCGGTTGATGCAAACGCCAGACCCATGGTTGCATCGAGGCCCGAGTAACGCGTTGTAAAGCCAAGCCCGAGCATGGCGGTGATCGTCAGGAGCGATATCCGGATGCGCTTCAACGTACCGAGAAAGACATTAACGAGTTCACCTAACGAAAGCCCCAGAAGCAGAGCGCTGATGACACCCACCAAGATGAGACTCGTTCCGGTGGCAGACAGCCAGTTGAAAACATAGACCGCCCCTTCGGCCGTCTGTTTGGCGACAACAGGGGCTACCTTGATGACGGCCTTATCAAGATACGGGATCGGGAAACTGATGCTGGATATACCCATCAGGAAATTTTCGCTTCCCTTGGCGCCGCCATTTAAAAAAGTCTTGAACGCCGGGTACCCCCATGCGAACACAAAAACACACAGCATGGCCCATGGCATCCAGGCTCTGGCAACCTGACCGACAGTCTGATCCGGCCGTGCATCGGCATCGGCCTGGCGCCCTTCCTTTGTTTCATGATCGA
>CAYQKZ010000288.1:2734-4557 GCA_964418135.1 uncultured Desulfobacterales bacterium | reverse complement strand
GATAAATGGGTAGTTGTGCGAATTGTCTTCTTTCCTCTTTCCTTCTATTATCAAATAATCAAATATTTTGAATACATTGCGATAAATCCTTTTCACCCGCCTACCCCCTCTCCTGCCAGACTGGGAGTTTACCGAAAGCACAATTATAGTCTGCCAACAATGTTGCATAATTTACTGTATGTAATTTGTGCAAAAGGAGATCGTGATGCCAGCGACCGTAATCGTTCCCCACAGATCCGGCGGAGCCCAGACCGACATTCCCGACACATCGTCAGATTTTTCGGAAGAAGATATCCGCGATCTGACCCCGGAACAGGCCAGAAAGATCCTGTACGAGCTGCGGGTTCATCAAGAAGAACTCATTTCACAGAACGAAGAATTGCGGGCAGCACAGGAATCTCTGGAAATTTCCCGCGCCCGGTATTTCAATTTGTATCATCTGGCGCCGGTGGGATATCTCACACTGAATGAAAAGGGGGTGATTCTCACCGCAAATCTGACCGCTGGAACACTCCTGGGCCAGGAATTGAAAACAATGACAGGCCAACCTTTTGCTCAGTATATTTTGCCGGCGGATAATGACATTTATTATCTTCATCGCCGTCGTCTGTTTGAAACCGGCCAGCCGCAGGTTTGCGAAATTCGAATGATCAAGCAAGGCGGTAACTGGTTCTGGGCCCATATTGAAACGACTCTCATTACGGTTGAAAACAATACGCCCACTTGCCACGCCGTAATCAGTGATATCACCAACCGGAAACAGGCCGAAGAAACCAGGTCTCATCTGGAACAACAGCTTCATCATGTGATGAAGGCAGAGAGCCTGGGAAGAATGGCCGGTGCCATTGCCCATCATTTCAACAATCTGCTCGCCATCGTCATTGGTAATCTGGAATTGGCCAAAAATGAAATCATGCAGGGGTCCCGGCTTCAAACATTTATTTCCGAATCCCTGGCTGCCTCCCATCGGGCTGCTGAGACCAGCTCCCTGATGTTGGCTTATATTGGCGATACCATGGGAAATAGAGAACCGACAGACTTGTTGGCGCTCTGCAGCAGCATTCTTCCCCTATGCATAACGGCATTGCCCCATAACGTGGAATTGAAAACCGAATTTCCCCTACAGGCGCCGGTGGTCGATGCCGATGAGATTCAACTCCGCCGGGCGTTGATCAATCTGATCATGAATGCCGGAGAATCTTATTTGGAACAGAAAGGCGAAATTATTCTATCGATCCGGACCCTTCCAGCCGTCGAGATTCCATCCGGCCTTATTTTTCCCAGGGGGTGGACACCCCTTAATAATGAATACGCCTGTATCACTGTTGCGGACAGCGGATGCGGCATCGATCCCTGCCATCTGGACAACCTGTTCGATCCGTTTTTTTCAACCAAATTTACCGGACAGGGGATGGGGCTGGCCGTGGTGATCGGCACCGCCAAATCCCATCGCGGCGCCATTATAGTGGAAAGCAAGCTAGAAATCGGCAGTCGTTTTCACCTCTTGCTGCCCCTGTTGAAGGTCAAGACGGTTCAGCCCCCTCCGGCCATGGAAATATCACCGCCATCCGAAAATGCCAAAGGGGGAGTGATCCTTTTGGTGGATGACAATCCCACACTTCGCAACATGGTGGAAACCATGCTGAAACTGATCGGCTATGATGTGATGACTGCCGAAGACGGCGTGGCCGCCGTCGAGAAGGCCAGAGAGGCCACGCCCGACCTGGTCGTCCTCGACGTGATGATGCCGCGCATGGACGGCTTCGACACCTGCCGCGCCCTGCGGGCCGACGTCCGGACGGCGTTCGTGCCCATCCTGATGC
>CAYQKZ010000288.1:0-2724 GCA_964418135.1 uncultured Desulfobacterales bacterium | reverse complement strand
GTGTTTACCCAATATCAGGCAGCTATCCGTTGCGTACTGATGGATTTGAGCATGCCGCGCAAAGGGGGTTGGGAAACGCTGACCGCGCTTCGACAAATCCGCCCGGGCCTGCCGGTAATTCTGAGCAGCGGCTTTGACGAAATGCAGGCCATGGCATATCCGAATGTCGAACGGCCCCAGGCTTTTCTGCACAAACCCTATCAACTGGCCGAGCTGAAAGCGGTGTTGGAAAAAGCCATGAAATAGCCGGAGGTATCGAACATGATGACATCGATCGTAGAAAAAACTTCGGGCGGCATCCGCAAATTTTTGTCTTTAGTCGTTCTGGCGGTTCTGCTTTTCATGAGTCTATATGTCTGGCGGCAAAGGTGCAATACCATGGCGGAGAAGGATCATTTCAGATACGATCGATGCACCGACAGCATCGTTTCCGAGATCGTCGCCAGACTGCAAAATTACCAAATGTTTCTACAGGGGGGCGCAGGGCTTTTTGCCGCTTCCGAAGATGTCTCGCGGGATGAATGGCGGGCATATAGCGATTACAGGCAAATTCAAAAAAATTTTCCGGGGATTCTGGGCTACGGGTTTTCCAAGGTGATTTGGCCATCGGAACTCACACAGCATATTCATGACATCCGGGCGGAGGGCTACCCTGATTATACGGTATGGCCTGCCGGCAACCGGAACGTTTATACCGCCATTGTCTTCTTGGAGCCGGTCAATGTCCGCAACCTGGTCGCGTTAGGCTACGACATGTTTTCCGAACCCATACGGCAGGCGGCCATGGAATGGGCGCGGAACACCGGCACTGTTTCGATGTCGGGCAAGGTAAAGTTGGTTCAGGAAATCGACAACGACGTTCAGCCGGGATTTTTGATGTATGTTCCCGTTTACGCGAAGAACATGCCGCTGAACCTTGTGGAAGAGCGGAAATCGGCGTTGAAAGGGTATGTGTACAGTCCGTTTCGGATGAATGATTTCATGCAGGGGCTGTTTCCGGAATTCGTCGGTCAAATCGACTTTGAAATATACGATGGCGCCGAGATATCTCCGTCGGCCTTGATGTTCGATCATCACGACAACGGCGGCATCCGGAACATCGACCGCATACCGATGTTCCGCAGTCGGAAAACCATCGATCTTTATGGTCATCGATGGACGCTGTCTTTTGAAAGCCCGCCGTCTTTCGAGGCCGACATCGATCGATGGACATCCTGGGGCGTTCTGGCAGCCGGACTCGCGATCAGTTTGCTGGCATTCCTATATATGAGAATGCTCGAAAGCACCAATAATCGGGCGCATTCATTGGCCCAAGAGATGACAGAGGCCCTGTGGCAGAGCAAAGAATTATACCGGATACTCATCGACAGCCTGCCTGTCGGGGTGTCGATCATCAGTTCGAATTTCGAAATTCTGGCATCCAATGTCATCAAGCACAAATGGTTTCCTGAAAGTGATCACGGGCAGTCTCCGTTGTGCTATACCCATTATAATATTCCGCCCCGAACCGCACCCTGCGAAGGATGCCCCGTGGTGCAGACATTTCAGGACGGTCGGATGCACACCGGCGAGAGGCGGGCCATGACATCCCTGGGCGAGCGAACCCTGTTTATCACCACGATCCCCATCATGGATTCTAATGGGAACGTCATCCATGTCCATGAGACAGTGGAGGATATCACGGAACGCAGGCAGGCGGAGCAGGATCGCATCGCCCGTCAAGCCGCCGAATTCGCCAGCCGTGCCAAGAGCGCATTTGTGGCCAACATGAGTCACGAAATCCGCACCCCTCTCAACGCTATCCTGGGGTTTGCCCAGGTATTGCAGCAAGATACCTCGCTGACACCCCGGCAGGCCGACCATATCCAGACCATCATTCAGAGTGGTACGCACCTGCTCAAGCTGATCAATGGAATCCTGGACATGTCCAAAATCGAAGCCGGTCAAAGTTCCCTCTACCAGGTCGATTTCTGTCTGTACGATATTCTGGACGAACTGAAGAACATGTTCCGTTCCCGCGCCGACGCCAAAGGGTTGCAGCTACTGATAGAGCAGGACGAAAGCGTGCCGCATTCCGTTACCGGGGATGACAGCAAGCTGCGGCAGGTGCTGATCAATCTGATGGAGAATGCGGTCAAATTTACGGAAACGGGCGGGGTTGCCGTGCGGATGCGCACTGAACCGGTCCATGGAGATACGGGGGCTGGCACCCTGCGGCTGATCGTCGAGGTGGAAGACAGTGGACAGGGGCTTACGGATGAAGAGATGAAACGGATATTTATAGCTTTTCAGCAGGAGGAAGCCGGGCTCAAGGCCGGCGGTACCGGGTTAGGTTTGGCCATCAGCCGCAGTTTTGTTGAAATGATGGGCGGTACGCTCACGGTCACGAGTCAGGTGGGCAAAGGCTCTTGTTTTCGGTTCGATGTGCTGCTGGCGCGGTCCAAAAACCTAAAAAAAAAAAAAAAAACAGCATCGCGACGCATTGTTGGTATAAAGCCCGGCGACGGGCCGTATCGTATCCTGGTGGTGGACGATGTACCGATCAACCGCAGCTTGTTGATCGAACTGCTGCAACCCATCGGTTTTGAGATCGCCGAGGCGGCAAACGGCGCCGAAGCCGTGGAAATCTTCGAGCAGTGGCTTCCTCATGCGGTACTGATGGATATGCGTATGCCGGTTATGGACGGTTACGCGACCACTCGGGCAATCCGCGACGGCGTCGCC
>CAYQKZ010000287.1:539-4568 GCA_964418135.1 uncultured Desulfobacterales bacterium | reverse complement strand
TCGAGATATGATCGCCGGTATCAAGAAATGAGACCGGATCATCACCAGCGGTGGTATTCACGGACAGGTGACGGCAGTCGAAGACACGACGCTTACCGTTGAAATATCGGACAAGGTACGAATCAAGCTGAATCGGGCCAATGTCGCGGGCTTGTTCCAAGCGCAACCGCAATCCGTCAAAAAAGCGGCCGAACCCGAAAAATCCAAATAATCATGCAACAGAGAAACACATTGTCTGCAATATGGTAGTTTTCATGTATTGCAGGCAATGTCTGGTTTGATCAGTGAAAGGATTCGATCATTGAAGAACATTTCATGGAAACTCGTAGTCAGCGTCGTCGTTGTGCTGGCTGCCGTCGTTTATACCATTCCCACATTCAAACCCGAGGTCTGGCCTTATAAAAAAATCAATCTGGGATTGGACCTTCAGGGCGGTATGCACCTGGTTCTGGAAGTCCAGAGCGACAAAGCGGTGGAAAGCACCGTTGAGCGGATGACTCAGGATCTGCGTCAATCATTGAAAAAAGAACAGATTCGGGCAACGGGTCTGGAACAGATTCAAGGCTTGAAAGTGACACTCCGGATCGAAGGAAAGGAACAGATCGATAAATTCGATAAACTCCTGAACGATTCCTATAAAGAGTTCAGAATCCAATCTCGAAATATGGACGGGGAGGCACTGACCGTTGTTCTGGATCTGCCGGACAAGGAAACCGCCCGAATCAAGAAAATGGCGGTCGAACAGGCCCTTGAAACCATCCGAAACCGAATCGACCAGTTCGGTGTCAGCGAGCCTGATATCCGCCTGCAGGGGGAGAACCGTCTGCTTATCCAGCTTCCCGGCGTCAAAGAAACGCAGCGTGCCAAAGACCTTATCGGTAAAACCGCATTGCTGGAATTCAAGCTTCTGGATGAAACCCACGATATCGATGCCGCTGTCAAGGGAACGGTTCCGCCGGGAACCGAAGTGCTTTACGAAGTTCGGGAAGACCGTGACACCCGGCGCTCCACAAAAACTCCTTATCTGCTGATGAAACGGGCGGTTTTGACAGGTTCTTATCTGACCGACGCCAAGGTGCAGATCGATTCTCAGTACAATGAACCGTATGTGTCCATCAAATTCGACAAAAAAGGTGCACTCCTGTTTGAAAAAGTCACCGAAGAAAACGTCAAAAAACGCCTGGCTATCGTGTTGGATCAAAAAGTGTATTCAGCGCCGGTCATTCAGGAAAAAATCGCCGGCGGAGAAGCGCGGATCACCGGACGCTTCACGCCGGATGAAGCCAGGGACCTGGCCATCGTGCTTCGGGCCGGCGCCTTGCCCGCCCCTGTAAAAATCCTGGAAGAACGGACGGTCGGGCCTTCTTTGGGAACCGATTCCATCCATAGCGGCCTGATTGCCGGAATTGTCGGTGCTGTTCTTGTCGTGCTGTTCATGGCTATTTATTACAAAGGTGCCGGAATTATCGCCGATATTGCTCTGATGTTCAACGTCGTCATGATTTTCGGTGGTTTGGCCGCTTTCCAGGCAACCCTCACCATGCCGGGTATCGCGGGTATCGTTCTGACCATCGGTATGGCGGTTGATGCCAATGTACTCATCTTCGAACGCATCCGAGAGGAAGTCCGTCGGGGAAAAACGCCCCGTGCAGCAGTGGACGCGGGCTTTGAAATGGCTGCCTGGACGATTTTGGATGCCAATATCACGACACTCATCGCCGCTCTGGTACTCTTTCAATTCGGCACCGGTCCGGTCAAGGGATTTGCCGTGACACTGAGTCTTGGTGTGGTTACCAGTGTGTTCTGTGCCATGGTCTTGACCCGCGTGGTTTTCGATTACCTGGTCGTTCAACTCAAAATCAAACAGTTGAGTATTTAATAAGGATATTTTCATGGAGTTTATCAAACCCAATATCAATATCGATTTTGTCGGCAAACGAAAAATTGCCTATGCCGTGTCGCTTTCATTGATCCTGATCAGCTTCCTCAGTCTCGTTGTCCATGGCGGGCCCAAATACGGAATTGATTTCGTAGGAGGCACGGTCATTCAAATCAAGTTCCCGGCCGCGGTCACCATCGGCGACATCAAGACCGGTCTGGCGGAAACCGGGTTGGAAAATTCAACCATTCAGACTTTTGGGAATGAAGCCGATCATGATTATCTGATTCGAACTGAAACACCGCTTCAGACTGATGAGCATTTTTCCCAGAAAATCAAAGCTGCAGTTCAGAAGACAACAGGGGTCGAACCGGACATCCGCAGAATAGAAATGGTCGGACCGCAGGTTGGTAAAGATCTGCAGGAAAAAGCCATGTTTGCCATTTTTTATTCCATGCTTTTTATTGCTATTTATATTTCCGGCCGGTTTGAATTTAAATGGGCCGCATGCGCCATCATTGCCGGTGTATTGATGGGAGGTATCTATTTGCTGAGTTTGCTCAGCATCACTATGGCCATCTTAATTCCCCTGGCAATTGTACTTACCATGGTCTTATTCTGGGTCTTGAATCTTAAATATGCCATGGGTGCTATCATTGCCTTGATACATGATGTTGTCATCACTGTCGGCTGTTTTTCGATTCTGGGAAAAGAATTCTCTCTGCCAATCATTGCTGCGGTGCTTTCGATAATGGGTTATTCTCTGAACGATACCATCATCGTTTATGACCGCATCCGTGAAAATTTACGCAAGCATCCCAAAAAGGCTTTTGGTGAAACTATCAATCGGAGTGTCAATGAAACCCTCAGTCGCACCATATTGACATCGCTGGCTGCCATCATTACCGTTCTGTCTCTGCTGATACTTGGCGGGGGGGCGATTCATGATTTCGCTTTGGCCATGCTGGTGGGAATTCTGACCGGTACATATTCTTCAATTTATGTGGCCAGCCCCATTCTTCTGGCCTGGCAAGATGCGGCAAAAAAGAAGTGAATGAATGGACGCCTATCTGCCATGGTTTAGCCTGAAATATGTTCCGGGCATCGGCAATCTTCTGTACAATCGGCTCATCGAGCGATTCGGATCTCCGGAACATGTTTTTGACGCCTCCACAGAACGGCTTCTTGAAGTAGAAGGCATTACCCCGCGTTTGATTTCCGCGATCCGGCAGGCTGTCATGCCGGATGAAGCCTGTAAAGACCTGGATTTGGCCGCTCAGAAAGGATACCATATACTCTGCCTGACGGATCCGGGCTACCCTTCTCTGCTGAGGGAAATCCCCGATCCCCCTCCGCTGTTGTATGTTGCGGGAACTCTCGATCCATCCGAGAACTTTATTGCGGTTGTGGGCTCCCGGAATGCGACGGCTTATGGCATAACGACGACCCGACGGCTCTGCGGCGATCTGGTGGGTAAGGGTCTGGGAATTGTCAGCGGCATGGCACGGGGGATCGATACAGCCGCCCATGAAGGTGCTTTGATGGGAAAAGGGCGGACCATTGCGGTTCTGGGAAGCGGGCTGGAGCAGATTTATCCGGCGGAAAACCGCGATCTGTTTCAGAAAATCACCGAAAACGGAGCTGTGATCACCGAGTTTCCAATGAATGCCCAGCCTGAAGCCCATCATTTTCCGCAGCGTAACCGCGTCATCAGCGGGATGTCTCTGGGTACCCTGGTGGTCGAAGCGACACGAAACAGCGGTTCATTGATAACCGCACGCCTGGCCGCCGAGCAGAATCGGGAAGTCTTTGCCATTCCCGGAAGTATTCATTCCTTCAAAAGCACGGGAACCCATATTCTTATCAAACAAGGTGCCAAGCTGGTCGAGAATGTTCAAGACATCCTGGAAGAGCTGAACCTTGAAAAAAGCCGAACCCCCAGCCGTAAGGGCTCTGAAACCGGAAAAAAAATATCTCACCCGCTGCCTTCGCTCTCGGAATCGGAAACCATGGTCTTCAGCGCATTGAGTTCGTACCCGATTCACAGCGATGAACTGGTACGTAAACTGTCCCTGACATCCGGCAAACTCATGGCCATATTGCTTCAGCTCGAAATCAAAGGGCTGGTGCAGCAGACGGAAGGGAATTAT
>CAYQKZ010000287.1:0-529 GCA_964418135.1 uncultured Desulfobacterales bacterium | reverse complement strand
GATGAAGGATGAATTATGAAGGATGAATGACGACGGCAATACACCAAACGGCTCACATCCCATACTTTATACTTCATACTTCATACTTCATACTTTTTTAGAGGATTTTCTGTGTCAAAACCCCTGTTGATTGTCGAATCACCGACAAAGGTGAAAACCCTTAAAAAATATCTGGGCGACCAGTATGCCATTGCCGCCACGGTCGGTCATATCCGGGATCTGCCTGAAAAAGAAATGGGCATCGATGTGGCGGATGGATTCAAGGCCAAATACTGCACCATTCCGGGCAAACAGAAAGTGATAACCGCGCTGAAACAGGCGGCCGGTGATACCGAACTCGTGTATCTGGCGCCTGACCCGGATCGCGAAGGTGAGGCCATTGCCTGGCATACGGCTGAAATCCTGAAGAAAAAAGGCCGGATATTTCAACGGGTGCTGTTTCATGAACTCACCCGGAATGCTATTTTAAAGGCCATGGCATCGCCCATCGAGCTGGATCGCAATAAATTCGAAGCCCAACAGGCCCGGC
>CAYQKZ010000286.1:0-4590 GCA_964418135.1 uncultured Desulfobacterales bacterium | reverse complement strand
ACTGGGCCTCGCCGGCCACCACCCTGAGTACGCACGAGCTGAATTACCTGCTGACAAAAGTAACGGTTAACATGATCATGATCAAGAAATATGTTTCGGTAACACCAGCCACCACCATCGAACGGGCCGCCCTCGTGTTGCAGGAACATCGCATCGGCGCACTTCCGGTGATGGAAAGTGATAAACTTGTCGGCATCATTACCACAACCGATGTCATGGGTGTATTGCTCGAGGCCATCGGAATCGATAAGGAAAGCTCCCGCTTTACGGTTCTGGTTTACGACCGTATTGGTTTTGTCGCTGAAATTTCGAAGATTATGAAAGATCTGCAGATCAATATCCGCAGTATTTTCGCATGGCCAGACAAGAAATATCCAGGCATTTTTCATCTTGTCATGCGGGTTCCGTCCAGAGACGGGGATAAGGCTGTTTCCGCGCTCAAAGAAGGCGGATTCAACGTGCTTACCGAATATGTTCAGGATTTGACACCTTTTCTGCCGAAGGCTTGATATCATCTTATGTCAACATGGCAGTTGCACCGGCAATTCAAACCTACCTCCCGCTGGGGGGGATAGGCCGGGGATGAGAGCAAAACGTGTGAAACGACGATCACGTCCAAATATTTGTGCATGATATTTTTGGCGCATAGGAATATGGGTATGTTGGAAACAACAGTCAGTCGATAACAACAAAACGGATGAAGGAGAGAAAATGAACAGATGGCTTAAAGGATTGACGATTGCGGTATTTTTTGTTTTTGTGCTGGGGATGGTCTCCACAGCCTCAGCGGATGCGCTTCAGGAGATTCAGAAACGCGGCGAACTGCGAATCGCCGTGCAAACGCAGGGCCCTCCTTTCAGTTTTATGGACAAGACCGGCAATCGCACTGGCAGTTCCGTTGAATTCTGCAAGTTGATGGCCCAGGAAATGGGGGTAAAAGCCGTTTTTATGGATTTTGACTGGGATGGTCTGATTCCGGCGCTGCTTTCCGGTAAGGCCGATATACTGGCAGCCGATATGACGGCCAATCTCAAACGCGCCATGAAAATTCAATTTACCGAACCGTTTTATTATACGGGTTCCGTTATCTTCACCAAAGCTGGAGACACCCGAAAATCACTTGAAGAGTTCAACAAGGAAGGGGTTAAGGTGGCCGTTCTGCTGGGTGCAACCGGAGAGGCCGTGGCAAAACGTTTTATGCCCAAAGCGGAAATCAAATCCTATAAGGGCGGCGGTCCCCTGCTGATCGATGCGGTTTTGAAGGGTCATGCCGATATCGGTGTCAATGATGAATCCGCCGTTACCGGCCAGGTGCTGGAATTTCCACCCAACAGTGTGAAAGTCTTACCCGACAAACTCTCCCGTGAACCGCTGGCGTTTGCCGTCCGGCCAGAAGACACCCATCTGGCCCAATGGATCAACCTGTTCTTTGAATGGGTCAAGGAAGACGGTCGCTACAACCAGAATATCAATTACTGGGTCACATCCATGGATTGGAAAAAAGATCATTAACTCGCCTGGTAAGTCAGCTCACATGAAATAATCGATCCCATTCCCCCTCTCCCTATAGAAGAAGGCCGGGGTGAGGGCCCAACATATCGGATTGTTATCCTCCGACGTATATTCAACACCAAATGGCTGAAACATCAGGAACCGTGACTTCATGCTGGAAAACTTCAACTTCCGGGTCATAATGGAATATCTTCCCCAGTTTTTGCTCGGACTGCTGGCAACAGCCTGGATTTCCGTGCTTTCTCTGCTGGGAGCGCTGTTGATCGGAGCGGCTGCATGTATGGCCCGCTTGTCTCACGTCCGCATCTTCAATGTGGCCGCCGGAATTTTTATCGAGTCGATTCGTTCAACACCCTTGTTGGCACAGCTTTATTTTTTTTATTTCGGACTTCCCAGCATGGGACTGCGTTTAAGCGAATATCAAACGGGAATTATCGCCCTGTCACTGAACAGCGGAGCCTATATCGCCGAAATTCTTCGATCCGGTGTTCAATCTATTTCATATGGACAGATCGAGGCGGGAATTGCATCGGGTCTCGATTATTTTCAACGTCTCCGGTATATCATTTTACCTCAGGCCATCGGGGCAACCATTCCGCCGCTGTTAGGGCAAACCATCGTTCTCGTCAAAGACAGCGCCCTGCTGTCTCTGATTTCCGTTTTTGAACTGACCCGTGCTGGCCAGCTCATGAATTCGGAGCGGTTCATGCCGGCCGAAGGATTTTTTACTACGGCCATCTTCTATCTGCTGCTCTATCATGTTCTTAAATCGCTCTCTTCCTGGTGGCAGAAAAAACTCATTTACCGACCAGCAATGTGATCCTTCATGTGGCTTTATTATTTCAACAATCTGGTGGCATCCTTTCCTTTTTTCCTGAAAGGCGTATGGATGACTCTCATCGTGTCACTGCTCAGCCTGGCCGGGGGTACGATTCTGGGCTTTGCTGTCGGTATCGGCCGCATCAGCCGGATACGGATGCTGCGATATGGTTTTTCGCTGTATGTGGATTTAATGAGAGGGACACCGTTTCTGGTCCAGATTTTCATCGTGTTCTTTATTTTTCCGGAATGGGGAATCCAGATGGAGGCATTTCAGGCAGCGGTTTTCAGCCTGACCATTTATTCCGGAGCTTATATCAGCGAAATTGTTGCAGCCGGCATCAGCACCATCTCCCCAGGACAAACAGAGGCGGCCATGGCCGGCGGGTTGAACTGGTTTCAGCGGCTTCGATATGTCATCATGCCCCAGGCACTCAGGCCGATTCTGCCGCCGCTCGTCGGCCAGTATGTTTTGTTGATCAAGGATTCGTCCGTCATATCGGTGATTGGTCTCACCGATGTTACCCGCGTCGGATGGCTGACGGTTCAGAGAATTCCGGAAGGATTGATGGTGTTTGGACTCGTTGGGTTGTTGTATTTTTCAATATGTTATCCACTGATCCATCTTTCCAACTGGTTTGAAAAAAGATTGAGCATTGCCCAATGGACAGTCTGACATTACTTGTAAGGAGGCTTTTTTGGAAAAACTTCTTGAAAACCGTTTACATCTGGCGCATCTGCCCACGCCGATCCAATTCATGCCCAGACTTTCCGATGAACTTGGCGTTCAACTCTACATCAAGCGCGATGATCTGACGGAAAGTATCGGGTCTGGAAACAAGATCCGAAAACTGGAATATCTGCTGCATGAGGCGGTTCATAAAAAAGCGGATACATTGGTCAGTTGCGGCGGCATTCAGTCCAATCACTGCCGGGCCGTAGCCTGGGCGGCGGCAAAGAACGGCCTTGACTGTGTGCTGGCTCTGCGGGGTGAAAAATCGGTGGAAATCGATGGGAATCTTCTGCTGGATCGGATACTGGGAGCGGATACCCGGTTTTTTTCAGTTCAGGATTTTAAAGATATTCAGACAGTTGAAAATACGGTAATCGATCCGCTGCGTCAAAACGGCAAACGTCCTTACTGGATTCCCATGGGTGGATCCAACGCCACCGGAACCTTGGGATACATCCAGATGATCCGGGAGACTGCGACGTTTCCGGTTTCCTTCGATCACCTGTATGTGGCAATGGGATCAGGCGGGACGTTTGCCGGTGTCTGGCTGGGATGCCGTCATGCCAATATTCAGCCCCGAATCCATGGAATTGCCGTGTGTGACGATACGGCGTATTTCATGACCGAGATATCGAGAATAGAACGGGAGTTTCAGGACTGGTACGGCATGAAAGTCGATTTTCAAGGCGCCGAGCAGTGCATCGATGACGGCCATGTGGGGATCGGATATGCACTGAATACCCAGTCGGAGCTTGAACAACTGGTTCATTTTGCCTCCCTCGAAGGACTGATATTGGATCCGGTCTATACGTTGAAAGCGTTTCTGGGTATGGTGGATCATATCCGCAGCGGCGTGATCGAAAAAGGCCAGAACGTATTGTTTGTCCACACCGGAGGCCACTCCGGGCTTTTTCCCAAACATTCGGAATTCAAACAGATGTTTTCATGACCTCTTTCCAACAAAATAACTTGATTCCGGAAGCCCCTTGAGATGATTCAGTTTACACATGTTCACAAATGGTTCGGAAAGCTTCATGTCCTTAACGATATCAACTTGAGGGTATCCGCCGGAGAAGTGGCTGTCATCTGCGGGCCCAGCGGTTCCGGCAAAAGCACGCTGATCCGGTGCATCAATAAACTGGAGCCGATCGTTTCCGGAGAAATTCTGGTGGACGGCACGTTGGTTCACGACAGGCACATCAATCTGACGCGGCTTCGCGCCGAGATCGGGTTTGTCTTTCAACAGTTCAATCTCTATCCGCATATGACGGCACTGGATAATGTTACACTGGCGCCGATCAAGGTACGGAAGATGTCCCGAAATGAAGCGCAAGCCACCGGCATGATGCTTCTAGAAAAAGTGGGTATTCAAGATAAAGCAGGAGCTTACCCGGCACAGCTTTCGGGCGGGCAGCAGCAACGGGTGGCCATAGCCCGCGGACTGGCCATGCATCCCAAAATCATGCTGTTCGATGAACCGACATCGGCCCTGGATCCGGAAATGATCAACGAAGTGTTGGATGTCA
>CAYQKZ010000285.1:0-4609 GCA_964418135.1 uncultured Desulfobacterales bacterium | reverse complement strand
CCCGACCTGTTGATTCGCGCATTCGGCGATCCGGCCAATATCGGCAGCGGCATCTACGGCGTGGCCACCGGGCAGACCATCACCCAGGCCAAGCCGGCCAACGTCAAAACGTGTTACTACGTGCTGGCGAAAAACCGCGGCAACCCCATATTTCTGCATGAAAAAATTAGCCCTATATCTGGCAAGCCCTTGGATTTCATATCCAAAATCGACATCTCCGGTTTCTTCGAAAATCTTGACCTTTTCTTCAGGAGCGATTTCATACAGCATGCTTCTCAGCATATCGTTATCCAGCACCTTATACTTGATCCGCTCCATTTCACCATTGATTCGGAGAGCCGGGGGCTGACCCGTTACCAGGTGAAGGTCTGAAGCCCCCTGGTCATGCATCAACTTGAAAAAAGCATCGATTTTAGCCATGCGTGACGTCCCCTATCTCGGTACAAATCGATTATTGTGAGGAAAACTCTGAATTTTTGAACATTCTGGCCTTGTCATACTCTTCGTCACGAAATTTCATCTGGTTTTTTCCCATCTCAAAGAGTTTATAATGGGCTTCGATGATGGAACGAAGTTGAACTTCAAGCTGAATGCGCTGGCCTTTCAACTGAATGATATCTTCTTGAAGCTGTGCCAACCGACTGCTGGCCTTGTTCAAAATCTGCTCGGCCTTGTTTTCGGCATCGACCACAATCATTTCCGCAGATTTACGAGCGGCTTCATTCATCTGCTCGATACGTTTCTCCGAATCGGCAACGGTCTGTTTCAACACGTCTTCCCTGGCATCGAACTCGCTTCGGTCCTGTTTTAACGCGTGATTTTCCTCATTGAGACGGTCATTCTCATCATAAAGCGCCTCGAGTGTGTGCGCAATCTGCTCGAGGAATTCATCCACCTCCTGAATATCGAACCCCCTGAACCGAACGCTGAACTGGCGCTGCTGAATGTCCAGCGGCGTGACATCAAAGTCTTCTTTCACGGCTTCACCTTACATCATCATGCTGATTGCAATTCGTTTCAGCGTGTTCACCACAAACGTCTGTAAAAATATGACCCCCAAGAATACAATCATGGGGGAAAAGTCAATTCCACCGAAGCTGGACGGAATCCGCGAGCGAATCTGAGACAGAACAGGCTCTGTCACGGAGTGGATAAACCGGACAATGGCATTATAGGGGTCCGGATTGACCCAGGACAGAACCGCCCTCGCCACGACCACCCACATATAGAGACTCAATGCAAGATCAAGCACCTTGGCCACAGCCATCAGAAAATATCCTAACATGTACATTCGATCAATTACCTTTCACTGAACACGCTATCCGTCATATCTGCTTGTCCCGAAAAGATATGACGGAAATGATGGATTGAATACACACCGTCTTCCGGATGGGAAATATTGAAACGACCAGGGACAATGCGATACGTTTCTGACACGGATATCACTGAAACAGCCCGGGCAAGTAGAATCTACGAGGTTCTTTTGGAACAGGAAATTCCAAAAGACAACACTTCATGAATCCGGTCCAGAACGATACAATCTTTCATACAGCCTGGAAAATCATCCCGGATATCACATTCCCGACAAGGGCTCTTGATCAGATAACCGATTTCAAAATCGAATCGGTATTTATAATTTTTTTTAGTTGGTATATAGTTCATCGTCAAAGGAAAATGGTCATGGAAATCAATATCACTTGTGTTTGTTATCATAAGATTTCATGGATAACAAGGAATATCAAACATCTTAAATGTAGACAAACGGGGGGTTATGAATTCTGAAAAAACGTTTTCCAAGCGTTCACTCGGCATGATTTTACTGTTTACGGGTGTACTGTTCATCCTGATGGCGGCCGTAGGATATTGGGGTATCTTTCAAGTGTCACTCCGATTGACGGCACTGGCATCGGCACATCCCGATATCGCCGATTTCAAGGCGGTTGCTGCTTGGACATCGAATTTTACCCGCTTTGGATCGCTGCTGATAGTTACCGGATTTGTTTTATGGAGCTTGTTTTTATGGATGGTAATTCGCCGCAAGCCATCATCGGCGCAAATCGAATCCCCCCCCGAACCCCATGAAACTGAAAACCGCCACGACAAAGAACAGCAAGACAAGCGATTGTTTCTTCATCTGCTCGGCATGCTGCAGCGCGAAGGCAGGTTTCTCGACTTTTTATCCGAAAATCTCGATGCGTATGAAGATGATCAAATCGGAGCGGCTGTTCGCAGCATTCACGAAAACTGCAACAAGATCACCCTGAAATATCTGTCTCTGGAACCGGTTCTGGATCAGGAAGAAGGCCGGACGCTGACCCTTCAGAAAGGATTCGACACCGCCGCCATCAAATTGGTGGGAAATGTTACCGGAGAACCACCGTTTACCGGGGTCATTCGACACAGAGGGTGGAAAACCACAAAGATGGAAATGCCTACCCTGTCCGCCGGCCAGGATGCATCTCTGATCGCTCCGGCTGAAGTTGAAATTTCATAAGCCTGTTGAAAGGATTTTACCTTGCCATCGTCAGAATTTATCATTGGAATTGATCTTGGTACCACCAACAGCGTGGTGTCTTATGCCAGAGAAGGAAACCCCGTACAGATTTTCACCATTCCTCAGTTGACGGGACCCGGTTCGATCGAAAAACAGGACTTTCTACCCAGCTCGATACTGATTCCCGGAGAAAACGATACACCGTCCCAATCGCTTGTTCTGCCATGGGATTCACATTCCACCCGGGCCATCGGCGAATACGCACGAAACAGGGGGGCTGAAATTCCCCACCGTCTGATCGCCTCTGCCAAATCATGGCTTTGTCATGCCCTGGTGGATCGCAACAAACCCATTTTGCCGTGGGAAGGACCGGACGAACATCTTAAACTGTCTCCGGTTGCTGCATCCGCCGCCATTTTACACCACATCCGGGATGCCTGGAATTATGAAATGGCCAGAACACCATCCGGATTCGACGAACAACTTCGCCTGGAAAACCAGGAAATCCTGCTGACGGTTCCGGCTTCGTTCGATGCCGTTGCCAGGGAACTGACGATAAAGGCCGCTCAAATGGCCGGCCTGAACCATGTTACCCTTCTGGAAGAACCCCAGGCTGCTTTCTATGCATGGATCGAATCTTCCGGAGACAACTGGCGCAGAAATGTTGAAAAAGGCGATTTGATACTTGTCTGCGATATCGGCGGCGGCACATCCGATTTCAGCCTGATTGCGGTATCCGAACAAAACGGAGATCTTACGCTGGAACGTATCGCCGTCGGGAACCATCTTCTGGTCGGCGGAGACAACATGGACCTGTCGCTGGCCTATGCCATAGGCCGGAAAATGGCCGATAAAGGAACCCGTCTGGACAATTGGCAGATGCGGGGACTGTGTCATTCCTGCCGGAAAGGAAAAGAGATGTTGCTGTCCGGCACATCACCCGAAGCCTACCCCATCACCTTGCTGGGAAGGGGCAGCAGTCTCATCGGCGGAACGCTGAAAACCCAATTATTGGCGGAAGATGTCAACCAGGTTCTGCTGAATGGTTTTCTCCCGATGTGCAGTTTGTCCGAGATGCCGGTCAAACAACGATCCGTCGGCATCCGGGAAATCGGCCTTTCATATGAATCCGATCCTGCTATCACCCGGCATCTGGCCAGGTTTCTCTACAATCCGCATGACGAGTCCGGAAACAACAAACTCCCCACTGCCGTTTTATTCAATGGCGGCGTCATGAAATCTTCTGCGCTCCGAAGCCGGGTCATAGATGTATTGACAACATGGACAAATGCAGACTCCGGTCACGCTTTACGCGAACTGCCTTCTCAGGATTTCGACCGCTCCGTTGCACGGGGAGCCGTCTATTACGGCATGGCCCGCCGCTGCGGCGGCATCCGAATCCGCGGCGGTCTGAACAAAACCTATTACATCGGCGTTGCTGCATCCATGCCGGCAGTCCCCGGAATGCCGGCACCGGTCAAAGCACTGTGCGTGGCACCTTTCGGCATGGAAGAAGGCACATCGCAGGCCATTGATAACCGCGAATTCGTTCTGGTGGTCGGAGAGCCGGCCCAGTTCGATTTTCTGGGCTTCACGGTACGTCATGACGACCGGGCCGGTGAAGTGGTTGAAGCCTGGGAAGACGAAATCGAGCCGATCACCACTCTGGAAAACGAACTGGACGGGGAATCCGGCACCCTGATACCGGTTACCCTGGAATCCCGGGCCACCGAGATCGGTACCCTTGAAGTCTGGTGCATCTCTCCATCAGACAATCGTCAATGGCGATTGGAGTTCAATGTCCGGGAGCAAGCGGAATGAGAAGTGCGGTGCCGCAGACAGTGATGGCCGCCAAAATGCATCTGCTGGTGTCATGATTTATGGAGAGTGCCCACATGAAAAGATCCTTTTTGGTGATTCATATCGCGCTGGTAGTTCTATACTTTGCTGCGATTGCTTCAGCAGATGTAATAGACCCCTATGACGGCATGTCCGCTCCTCCGGGAACCCTTGCTTTGTTCAGTTACTTCGGGCAAACCCATTACCCGGACATTGCCGGCAACTCCGGCGACAAGTATCATATCGGCTACGATCAGAGCTATATGCTGATTCGTC
>CAYQKZ010000284.1:0-4615 GCA_964418135.1 uncultured Desulfobacterales bacterium | reverse complement strand
TGCGCACCCAGCGTCATAATTATCTCAACGCACTGGCAGGCGCTATTGAACTGTCTCTTCGCCCGGATGATCGGGTACTGCTTTTGTTTCCCTTTTACCATGTCACCTTGGAGGACCGCTTCTGTCACATCCTGCGGGGCAATACCATCGTCATCCGACGGGAAGGCAGTTTCAATTCCCGGGAGGTGCTGGGCCTTCTGGCTCAGCACCGGATCACCATCTGCCAGTTCGTTCCGACCATCATCAACACCCTGCTTCAGGAAAAGTCCATCGAAGAATTTGATCTCAGCGCCCTGCGACTGATCCTCTATGCCGCATCTCCGATGCCGGTCAATCTGCTGAAACAGGCGTTGAAGCGTTTCAACTGCGGATTCATGCAGTTTTTCGGTCAGACGGAGACCGGCCCCTTGACCACCGTACTGCCACCCGAGGATCATCTCATCGAAAGCGAGGCCGGACAGCAGCGTCTGGGCTCCTGTGGACGCGCCGCCGTGCATTTCGAGGCCCGGATTGTGGACGAAATGGATCGTCCGGTTCCCCATGATGAGATAGGTGAACTGGCGGTTCGCGGGGAAGCCATGACCGTCGGTTACTGGAATCTGCCCGAGGAAACCGCTAAACTGCTGAAAGGCGGGTGGCTTCATACCGGTGATTATGCCCGGCAGGACAAGGATGGATTTGTCTATATCGTGGATCGCAAAAACGATATGATCATCAGCGGCGGCAAAAATATTTATCCCCGCGAGGTGGAGGAAGTTCTATACACCCATCCTTCAGTTCTGGAAGCCACGGTTATCGGTGTTCCCGATGCCCATTGGGGAGAATCCGTAAAGGCCATCGTTGTGCTGAAGCCGGGAATGACCGCCTCAACCGGTGAGCTGATTGCTTTCTGCAAGGAAAACATGGCCAGCTACAAGAAACCCAGTACGGTCGAGTTTCACGAGGCTCTGCCGAAAAGCCCCACCGGAAAGATTCTGAAGCGCGTTTTGCGTGATGAATATTGGAAGGGCCACGATCGTAAAATCTGATTCAAACGGTTTCTAACAATCAATCCATAAATACGGAGGTAAGGAAATGGAAGATCAAAACAGGGGCTGGATCGTAACTTGGTGCGCTGTCGGTATAAATCTGATGTGCGGCATGCTTTACAGTTGGAGCGTCTTTGCAGCCGCTCTGGTTAAAGACCTTGGTTTTACCAAAACAGAAGCTTCGATACCGTTTACGATTGCCCTTGGCATGCTGGCTTTATTAACAATTCCGGGTGGAAAAATGCAGGACCGTTTTGGCCCGCGCGTCTGTACATCCATAGGAGGCATCATGGCCGGAGGCGGTTTGATAATAGCCGGTTTTACGGATTCCCTGATCATGTTCGCCCTGGCTTTTGGCGTGATTACCGGATCGGGCATTGGTCTGGGATACGGAGCTACGACACCTGCTGCTGTAAAGTGGTTTCCGCCTCAGAAAAGAGGCATTATCAGCGGTTTGGTAGTCGGGGGCGTTGGCTTGGCCTCGGTATATGTGGCGCCATTGACGCAGTATTTCATCAATAATTTTGGCGTAAAAAAAGCTTTCTGGATAGAGGGGGTGATCTTTCTTACACTCATTTTGATCTTGGCACAGTTTTTATCGAGTCCGCCAGTTGGGTATACGCCGAAGGGAATACCTGCTCAGGCTCCGGGTTCTTCAGCCAAACCCAAGCGAGAGTATTCACCAGGAGAAATGATCAGCACCTACCAGTTCTGGCTGATCTGGGTCATGTATGCCTGCGGCTCCTTGGCAGGTTTGATGATTATCGGACACATGGCCATCATAGCCAAGGTGCAGGCCAACATCGGCTGGGCATTTGTTTTTGTGGCGATACTGGCGATATTTAATGCTGGCGGACGGATTATGGGTGGATTTATTTCGGATAAGCTGGGGCGAACCAAGGCGCTGATTGCGATGTTTGCTCTACAGGGGATCAATATGATGATGTTTAGCCACTATACCGATAGTACGCTGCTGACCATCGGGATTGCGCTCACTGGGATCGGCTACGGCTCCCTGCTCTCCATTTTCCCGGCCCTTACATTTGATTTCTACGGAATGAAAAATGGGGGCGTGAATTACGGCATTGTATTCACTTCCTGGGGCGTGGCCGGAGTCATTGGTCCTGTCATGGCCGGACGCATCGTTGACCTTACCAAGTCTTATCACGCTGCCTACATGGTTGCCGCGGGCCTGTGCGCCATATCGATCATTCTGGTGTTGTTGATCAAACCGCTTAAAGCCACAGCAGGCAATGAATCACTCGCTCCCGTAAAAAAAGATATCATGGGCATCGACAAGTTGGGCCTGGAATCCTGACCCATATTTCCCGCCATTCCCCTGGACTATTGCAACAATGACTGCTGCAAATAGTCCAGGGATTTTATCAAAAAGCCGTCTGATCTTGATTATTAGAGAGTTTCACAGTGAACACTTAGAAGTCAGGGGAAGGGGGCTTTTTATGATATTAACTATCCCGTTGGGGGAAGGATGTGAACGGTTACAGTTCCAAAAACACGCCCCAGCTCATTGAGCCTGTCTGGAAGCACTGCCTTTCTTGAATCATGACGGATTCCCAATAACTGTTGCTATAAGATCGATTGGAAGCCATGAATCGGATGAATACCCGTCAATAATAAAATGAACAATTGTTCATTTTTCTTGACTTCCCATGTTCTTGTGAGTATGTAAAATACATGGGAATATTGTATTTCATCCGACACGGCCAGGCCTCTTTCGGCCAGAAAAATTACGATCGACTATCCCCCGTCGGGATTCAACAGGCACAGATTCTTGGAGAATATCTGGCCGGTATCCGGTTTGCGTTCCATGAAGCCTACTGTGGAGAAATGGAGCGTCAGCAGCATACGGCCGCAGAAGTCATGGCCGGTTTTACGTCCGCCGGCATGGATTTTCCTGATCCGAAGACCCAGGTGGCCTTCAACGAATATGATGCATTTGCGGTTTGGAAGAATCAAGCCAATAGAATGATTCATGAAAAAATATTGCAGCCGGAACAGATCGATCGGACGCGAACCGACAAACGCCAATTCCAGATGTTGTTCGAACAGATCATGATGCGCTGGATATCCGGAACACATGACGATCCTGGCGATATCCGATGGATCGATTTTGTGGATCGCGTTCAGGAAGGTATCACAGCTCTGACCTCCCGCCATGGAACTGACCGACACATCGCTGTTTTTACTTCCGGCGGCCCCATTTCGATCGCCATGCGAATTGCAATGGGTCTGACGGATGCCAAAACCATGGAAATATCCTGGCAGGTCATGAACGCCTCCGTCAGTCGGTTTTATTTCAATTCCCGGGGAATCTATCTGGCAGGATTCAACGATATCAGCCATCTGGTCTTGAAGATGGACCCGTCTCTGCTCACCTATCGGTAGATGAAATTGCACCGATTTCGATAACTCATTTATCTTGTCCCAATCCATCCAGGAGATGGCGAATGACGTTTTTGGAATTTCAAAAAAAATACTATCTATCCAGGCAGGAAATCAGTCGAAAAACCTATCTCGAAAATCGAAAAACCATTCACATCAAAAAAGAAGCCACGGCTGTCAAAAACCTGGACACCATCTACGGCGCCACCCTCAAAATTGCCAATAAAAAAGGCTTTCAGGCTATGACCATGCGGGATCTGAGCCGTGAAACCGGCATGAGTATGGGCTCTCTGTACACTTATTTTGCCAGCAAGGAAGATCTCCTTAAAACCCTTCAGGAACAGCATCGCAGTTTTTTTGCCGACATACTGGAAGAACGTATTGCCGTGGAAAGCCATTCTGTCGAAAAATTACGCACGGCTGTGGTAACCCATCTTTATCTGAGCGAGGCCATGCAGCCGTGGTTTTATTTTTCCTTCATGGAAGCTAAAAACCTGTCCCGCACGGAAAAGGAAAAGGCAATAGCCAGCGAACTGAATACTGAAAAAATGATCCGGGACGTTCTCGTTCAGGGACAGCAGGAAGGCGTTTTTCATCCGCATGACCCGCAGATGGGGGCAGGCATGATCAAGGCCATGCTTCAGGACTGGTATCTTAAACGCAGCAAACATGCCAAACGAAATATTTCCGTCGATCAGTATGCCGATTATCTTCAGAACTTTATCGAAGCGTTTTATCTCAAAGAGGTATTTCATTCATCTGACAACAGTCAGTCGATAACCTATCCAATGATGCCAATCACCGGCCATGCTCTCTTGTCTTGAGAAATTCGATGTCCGGCCATTGCTCCATTTCGTAACCGAGGCTCCATTCACTGCGGGCCAGATATGCCAGATAGCCTTCGGCATCGCCGGCGAGCCGGGCCTGATTTTCTTTTTCGAAAACAGCCAGCCGGTTTTTGTCGGAACAGTGGATCCAGCGGGCGGTGGCGTAATCGACGGACTCATACACGGCATCGACTCCGTATTCGTCTTTCAGCCGGGCCATGGTTACATCGAACTGGAGAACGCCGACTGCACCCAGAATGAAGCTGTTGTCCAGTTTCGGACGAAATACCTGGACAGCCCCCTCTTCGGCCAGTTGATAGAGCCCTTTGGACAGTTGTTTGGTTTTGAGGGGATTTT
>CAYQKZ010000283.1:0-4674 GCA_964418135.1 uncultured Desulfobacterales bacterium | reverse complement strand
AACATATCCGCATGGCCCATCTGGCCATTGTCGGCTCCCATGCCGTCAACGGGGTTGCGCAGCTCCACACCCGGCTGCTGCGGGAAAGAGAACTCCGGGATTTCGACGCGCTGTATCCGGGAAAATTCAGCAATAAAACCAACGGCGTCACCCCCCGACGATGGGTACTGGCTTCCAATCCGGATCTGGCGGCACTCATCACCCAACATATCGGAGATGCATGGATCAAAGACCTCAATCAGCTC
Organism: uncultured Desulfobacterales bacterium; assembly: GCA_964418135.1. Classification (GTDB taxonomy): domain Bacteria; phylum Desulfobacterota; class Desulfobacteria; order Desulfobacterales; family Desulfatirhabdiaceae; genus RAAP-1. The sequence goes on along the minus strand of CAYQKZ010000283.1, from coordinate 4,429 downwards.
CGACATCTCGAACCGCTGGCCGATAGCCCGGATTTCGTTCAGGCATGGCAGGCGGTCAAACAGAAAAACAAGGAGCGGCTGGCCGCGATCACCCTCAACCTGACCGGCATTCATGTCGATAACAAATCCATTTTCGATATTCAGGTCAAGCGCATCCACGAATACAAGCGCCAGTTGTTGAACATTCTGAATGTCGTGTACTGCTGGCTGAAAATCCGGCAGCAGCCGGACCCGACGTTTTATCCTCGGACGTTTTTCTTCGGCGGCAAAGCGGCCCCGAGTTATGCTACGGCCAAGACCATCATCCGGCTGATCTGTCATGTCGGCGAAATGCTCAACCGAGATACCCTGACCGAAAACTGCATCCGGGTGGTCTTACTGCCCAATTATCGGGTGTCTCTGGCGGAAAAGATATTTCCGGCATCCGATGTGTCCGAACAAATATCGACTGCCGGTTACGAAGCATCCGGCACATCCAACATGAAATTCGCCCTGAACGGTGCAATCACTGTCGGCACACTGGACGGCGCCAACGTAGAGATTCAAGAAGAAGTCGGCCCGGAAAACATCTTCATTTTCGGACTTACCGCCGATGAAGTCACGGCTATCCGACCGTCCTACAACCCATCGGATTACTATATGAAAGACCCGACCCTGAAACAAACGATCGACCTGATCCGGGAAGGATTCTTCTGTCCGGAGGAGCCGAACCTGTTCAAACCCCTGATGGACAATCTGCTGAGCGAAGACAAGTTTCTGGTACTGGCGGATTTTGAAGCCTATCATCGGTGCCAGATGCAAGTGGATGACCTGTATCAAAACCGAGACGCATGGGTCCGGGCATCCATCCTGAATGTGGCACGGGCCGGGAAATTTTCTTCGGATCGAACGGTTCTGGAATATAACCGGGAAATCTGGAAAGCCGAACAAGTATCGGTTATCCGATATAAACGGGATGTCGGTCATGCCCCCTGACACTATCCTTTCCGCACCCACACCCCTGATGGATCAGTACCTAAATTATCTGCTGATCGAAAAGGGACTTTCCACCAATACCCTCGAATCTTACCGGGCGGACTTATACCGATTTGCGGAGTTTCTGAACAATGTCGGAATCCATGGCCTGGAGGATGCAGATTCGGCCGTTCTTCTCAAACACCTGATCGCGTTACGGGAATCCGGCATGATTGTGCGTTCCAGGGCCCGGCATCTGACAACACTGAGAGGTTTTTTCGGGTTTCTGGTCCGGGAAAAAATTCTGGAGAAAAATCCGACGACCCGGATCGATCTACCAAAAAGCGGACTGAAACTGCCGGATGTACTCTCTGTTTCTGAAATAGACCGCATTCTGAACGTGCCGGACGGCAGCAAACCCGCCGGCATCCGAAATGCCGCCATGATCGAGATGATGTATGCAGCCGGTCTCCGGGTATCGGAACTGATTACCGTCAAACTTCAAGACGTCAATCTGGATGGATGCTGGGTCCGTGTTTTCGGTAAAGGCGCCAAGGAGCGCATGGTCCCGTTCGGGCAACCCTGCCGACAAAAAATCGATTATTATATGACGGCTGCCAGGCAGTTGCTTCTCGGTACGTATCTCAGTCCCTTTCTGTTTGTCGCCAGAGCCGGCCGGCCTATGACCCGGCAGGGATTCTGGAAAATTCTCCGGCAGCAGGTGCAGACCGCCGGAATTGCCAAACCCATTACCCCCCACAGTCTGCGTCATTCCTTTGCCAGCCACCTTCTTGAAGGCGGAGCGGATTTACGATCCGTCCAGATATTGCTGGGGCATGTGGATATTTCCACAACCCAGATATATACCCATGTGGCCAAAGATCACTTAAAACGTATGCATGAAAAATATCATCCCAGAGGCTGATTCACCATGAACGGATTATTGTTTATCGATGACGAAGAAGGCATGCGGCGGTCGGTCGCCCGTGCCCTGCAGCGGGAATCCTATCGGGTTTTCACCGCGGACAGCGGAGAATCCGGCGTGGAATTTGTACAAGATCATCTGACGGAAATCGGCACTGTCATTTCCGATCTGAAAATGCCGGGCATAGACGGACTCGAGGCGTTAACCGCCATCGGCAACCTGAATCCGGACATTACCCGCATCATTCTGACCGGCTATGCCACCGTGGAGACGGCAATTCAAGCCACCAACGAAGGCATCGACGGTTTTCTGACCAAGCCGTTCGACAACCGCGAACTCCGGGCCAAAATCCATGAAATCACGGTGCGAAAACGGCTTCGGCAATTTGTATCAGATCCGGTCTACCGCGAAATTACGCATTCCGATGAGGCACTGAAACCCCGTCTTCACGAGGCCACGATTCTGTTTTCCGATATCCGCAATTTCACACAGATGTCCGGCAATTTCGAAGCCCATGACATCGCCGCGTTTTTGAACGACCATTTTTTTACGCCCATGGCCGAAATCATCCACCGGCACAGCGGCACCCCGGACAAAAACATCGGCGACAGCATCATGGCGGTATTCGGCGCACCGATCCTGCATCCCGATGATGCGGTTCATGCCGTTCAGACCGCTGTCGATATGCTCGACAAAGCCGATCGGATCAATCAGGAGTTACGTCAGCAAAACGGGTTTCGCCTGAATATCGGCATCGGCATTTCTACGGGAAAAGTGTTTTCAGGGCTTCTGGGATCGATTCGCAAACGGGAATTTACGTCCATCGGCATGGCTGTCAACCTGGCATCGAGACTTCAACATCTGGCGGGAGCCGGTGAGATCCTGATCTGTGGCACCACGCAGGACAGGGTATCCGAGCGATTTCAGACCCAAGCTCTGCCGCCTATGGCCATCAAGGGGATCGAATCGCCGGTTACCGCTTACCGGGTCCATTCTTCATGAAGATATATACTGCGAAAGGGCATAAACCTTACTTTCCTTATGCTCCCTCTCCCAGCGGGGGAGGGTTGGGGTGGGGGTTCAAATAGTTAAGATTATGCCCGTTCGCAGTATAGACATCAGAAAATAATTCTGCTCTCGTTCCAGCCTTGCAGGCATACTCCCACTCGGCCTCGGTCTGCAGACGATACCAATATTCCCCTTTCTGATTGAGTTTTCGGATAAATTCCTGACAGTCGTTTCAACTGACGCTTTCAACCGGGTAGTCATCCCCCCAGCGTTAAAAGGTGATTGGCTTGTGGCGTCCATTACACATTTGTGGGCAATGCGTTCTTATTTGGTTTTGACGACATCGTCTATCTGGTAGCCGCTGCCGGAAATGATTTCGGCGTCGGCATTGTCCGAATCAACCGTTGTGATCCGGATCTCACCGATTTTTTTTCCGGGAAGAAGGTATGTCTGTCCTTCAGTGCCCTGGATCCGAGGACCGGGGCCGTAAACCTTCAGCACCCGACCGGCGGAAAGTCCCGATCCGCTGCCGGAAGAAATGGTCAGGCTGTTTCCGGACACACGGGTCACAAACCCTTTCCAGGGTTTTCGCACGAGTGCATCACAGACGGTATCCGCCATTTCCTGAATGATTTCGTCAACCGCCGTTTCAACTGCAGAAACCGAACCGACATTACCTTTTCGAACTTGTTCCGCATTATCCTCATCCAGCTCCACTTCGCGGGTAAAGGTTTGATCCAGAAACTTGGCACCGGTCTCGATATCGTAGACTTCGGTGGAAGCGCTGATCCAGGCGAATGGCAGTTTTTTTCGGAACCATAACAATCCCGTGTCCTGCTGCCGCACCGCAATGGAATAAAAGCGGCTGGTTACAACAGCCGACAGCCCGAACTGTTTGCCGATCCGAACCAGAGACAAATTGTCCGCTGGGCCGGAGGGGTTCTGAAAGAGCTGATTCAGCGACGGGTATCCCGGCAGATTGTCCTGCCCGGTCAGAAGGAGTACCGGGCAGGATCGAGGAAGAGATTCCAGATAGCGGCTGTCGATGGCATCTCCCATATCCTGACGGGATGCCGCCACCTGATTGTTCAACGCAACCCTGAAAACCGTTTTTTTCAGATCGTCGTCAGGCGCCCTGAAGTCCCGGACCATGTTTTCCGTGGACTTTATGACACTCGAATAGGCACCGCATCCGCCCAAGAGAGCGGCAACCGGCAGCAGGATCAGTACCGGAATCATTCTGAAACGCATCATGCCGACCTCTCGTAGGCAGCGGTAACGGTTGCGGTGATACCACCTCGGGATGTAAAATCTCCGGTAACCGTCAATCGTTTGGGATCGAGTACCTGGACAAGGTCATCGAGAATCCGGTTGACGATGTGTTCATAAAAAATGCCGATATTTCGGTACTGCAGCAGATAGTATTTCAGCGATTTCAGCTCGATGATCCGCTCGTTCGGACAGTAGCGGATCGTAATACAGCCGTAATCCGGCAGACCGGTCATGGGGCAGAGCGATGTATATTCCGGCTGGGAAATGGTG
>CAYQKZ010000282.1:0-4692 GCA_964418135.1 uncultured Desulfobacterales bacterium | reverse complement strand
GCATAAATAAGGATCAGCGCGATGACGAGTGCATAAATACACAGAGACTCGATCATGGCCAGACCGATCAGCAGGGTAACGGTGACTTTGCCGGAAGATTCGGGATTTCGTGCAATGCCTTCAACAGCGGCCTTCAAGCCAAGACCCTGGGCAATACCGCAACCAAAAGCTGCTACTGCAATTCCGAAACCTGCCGCCGTTACGCATGCGATGAAAAACTGTAATGCTTGTGCTTCCATACTTATCTTCTCCTTCTGATTAAAGTGAATACATTTGGGCTTCTTCCATGATCCCAAACCGGGTGAATAAACCTTCAAGTCGAAAATTCGACCTGTTGTTGATACGATGTATAGTCAACGATCTAATCTTAACTTCTGAACCCCTTATCTCAACCCTTCACCGCCGGGGAGAGGGAACAAAAGGAAGTAGATTATGTCGTCCGTTCGCAGTATAGACGATTTTCGATCAATGTGCGTGTTCCATAGCGCCGGTGAAGTACATGATCGAAAGCAGAAAGAACACGAACGCCTGAACCAGAGCGACAAAAATACCCAGTGCCATGATAGGCAGCGGAGCAAAGAAAGCTCCGGCAAGAAAGAACAGAATACCGAGAACCAGTTCATGACCCATCATGTTCCCGAAAAGACGGAAGGAGAGGGAAAGGATTCTGGCGAGGTGACCGATGATTTCAATGGGCATGATGATCGGAATCATCCACCAGACCGGCCCGCAAAAATGTTTGATGTATTTGACGCCGTGGTATTTGACACCGATGATATGGGTAAAAACGACAACTGTCAGTGCACATGATGCTGTAGTATTCAGGCTGGCGGTGGGGGGAAAAAAGCCCGGAACCAGTCCGATCAGATTCGAACAGAATATATAGATGAAAATCGTGGCAGCCAGCGGTAATAACCAGCGTCCTTCTTCTCCGGTGACATCCACCATAAATTCTTCAATTCCGGAGATGACGATTTCAAAGAAGTTCTGCCCCTTGGAAGGAATCATGCTGATGCTTTTCGTTCCCAGCATACCGAAAACGATCAAAAGTGCCATAACGACCCATGAATAGATGACATGGGGATATGCATGAGCAAAATGTCCCAAACCGATGGCTTCGAATAGTTTGACAAAAAATAGATAGGGATGTTCCACCTTACATTGCCTCCTTGAAAAAAAGGTTTTTAAGTTCACGAAGCGTGGCGAGCATGATGCTGGCAACGACCACGGAAAGACCGATAAAAAGCCCCAATGGGTGGACATAATGTCCGGATATCAGAATGAAAATGATAAATCCGCTGAGGATGAACCGTACATAGTATTTGGCCAGAATGACATTGTGGGAAGTCAGATTGGACGGGGTTAGCGATTTTTTCAGGGTTCGGGACAGCAGATGAAAATTGACGGTAACGATCAACCCACCGAAAAGAATTCCCCAGAGCATATCCGGAGAGGCCAGAATGAACCCGCCGATGCTTACGGCGGCGAATACCAGCCAGTTGGCCCGGGTAATAAAAGTCAGGATGCGTTTTTGAATCGTCGTTGTTTCCGTAAGTTCTGTCATGGATAATTTCAGTGATACAATCGTTGATGCAAGAGATTAAAAATTTCTGCTTTTCCGAATTGCGATGCCGATGTTCCGATAGCCGGCAGCAATTCCCAAACAGAGAAAAATCAGCGTCATCCAGGGAGATGTTTGAAAATATCCATCCAGGTAAATACCGGCCGCCAATCCGATAAAAATGGAAAGCGCAACCGATAATCCCAGGCTGCTGTAATAGGCCAGCTCCCTGATAGTCCGTCTGGTTTCCCGGTTCATCAAAAAGAACATCCTTTCGTTTCGAAAGGGGGGGTTAGACTTCCTGTTTGAAGTTTCCTGCAACTAACATAGGATGCTTTTCAAGTCAATGCAAAAAATCAATTTGACGGCTGTCCAATACCGGACCATCCAGGCAGGCGTGTAGCAGTCGGGCATCCGGGCTTTTGCTTTTGACCGCACAACCCAGACAGGCTCCAATGCCGCAGGCCATGGCGGTCTCCATGGATATCTGACAGGGAATGCTCAAAGATTCGGCGATTCCGGCTACACAGGCCAGCATGCCGGACGGTCCACAGGCCAGAATGATATCGGGTCGCTGTTGTCTGGCGCTGATTTCCAGAGGATGCGTGATCAGGCACTGGTCCCCCAGACTGCCGTCGTCCGTGGTGACGATAACCGGAAGATTCATGGCGGAAAAATCCGCCTGGCATAAAATATCGGATTTGGACCGTCCTCCCAGAAACAGGATACATCGAGACAGATCAACCTGTTTTTTAAATAGTGAGGTCGCCAGAAACAGCATGGGAGCTACCCCGATGCCGCCGGCTATCATAAAAATACGGGTATTGCCTGAAGGGATCGAAAACCCGTGTCCCAACGGACCCAGGATATCCACGGTATCTCCGGGCTGACAGAAAGAAAGCCTGCGGGTAATTATACCGACCACTTTCACCAGAATTTCGATGCCCTGGAGAATGCCGTTTTCAGATTCGATCAGCCGGTGAATTGAAAAAGGCCTGCGAAGCAGGGGATCCGTCTGGTTTGGCAGACGCAGCATGACGAACTGGCCGGGGGTTGCATACGCATACTGAGCGGACGCCGTGATTCCGATCCGGTAGCAGGAAGCGCCCAGAGGCTGATTCCATAAAATAGTGGCGTTATCGATTTGCATGGAAAGACTTTTTTATATGATTCCAATGACCGCTGCAAAGCGGCCGGTTGTTTTTTCTTTACGATATGAAAAGAAAAGATCCGTTCGGCATCGGGTGCAAAAGTTGCTTGAGATGATATGATCGCCGGGAATTCCTTCTGCTGTCAGTTGATCCTGGCTCAGTGCCCAGAAATCGAAGCAGTCCGACTGAAATTTATATGCCCAGAATGCTTTGGGTATTTCGGTGCGGTAATGAATGAATTCCGCACAACAGGGGCCCAGGGAAGGCCCGATACCTGCCACGATATCCTTCGGGTCGCTGTCGAATCTCTTTATCATGGCTTGAACCGTGAGTCCAATAATATTCTGAATGCTGCCCCGCCATCCGGAATGAATATTTCCCACGGCTTTTCGAACCGGGTCATAGATCAGAACCGATTGGCAGTCTGCGGTCTGAATGACCAGGGTTTTACCCGGCGTATCAGCGATCAACGCATCTGCGGATTTGGGTGTTATAGAGGGCGTGTTGTTAACCGGAGGCGTGATGATGGTTGTCCCATGTACCTGATCGGCAAATATCAGCTCGGAATGCCCCATGCAGCTTGAAATGGCTCTGCGATTCTCAACGACATGGTCGATATTGTCACCGTTTCCCAATCCGACATTCAATCCCTGATAGCAGCCCTTGCTGAATCCCCCCAAGCGGGTAAAGATACCATGCCGGATATCCGGATATTCAGCAAGATGTGGAAACTGAAAAAAAGAAAGATCATGATGGCGACGAAGTATCACGTGGCTACGCCCTTGCCAATGTCAGGACATCGACGCGGGCCGCTCCGGCATGGGTCAATATCCGGGCGCATTCATCGACCGTAGCCCCGGTCGTGTAGACATCATCGACGAGCAGAATATGTTTACCAGCGAGTTTTTCTGGGGCATCGATCCGGAATGCACCGGCAATGTTCGTTTTTCGATGGATTTTATCCAGTCCGGTCTGAGGATTTGTCCGGCGGCATCTCAACAGCATGGTCCGGTCTATTCTCGGTAGAGAACTTCCGGGGTCTGCATGATGGCCCAGTAGTTGAATGAATCGATCGGCCATCAGAAAAGACTGATTGAATCCACGCTTCCGAAGCCTTCCGGCATGAAGGGGAACCGGAATGACAATTGCGGGAATGGTTTCTTCTTTGGTTTGTTGTGTATACATGTCATAAAAGAGGTGAAGCATCAGCAGTCCAAAGGGTTCGGCCAGGTAAATTTTGCCGTGAAACTTGAAATCCTGAATCATCTGTTTGAGGGCGCCCTCATAAATACCGACGGCACGGGCCTGATAAAAATACCGGGGAGTCCGGATACAGTACTCGCAGAGCTGATCCGCATCGTCGAATATGGCCAATGCTGCACCGCACCGGCTGCATATAGGCGCATGAACCGGTTGAAAATCCCTTGAACAGGTCGTACACAGGAACCGGTTCATCGCATGGTCGAATGTCATCTCCATGGTGGCGGATGGCTTGTCAGGTACTGCTTGACGTTCCGGACGTATAAACGCCTTGCAGTTCAGGCACCGGCTGGGAAAGACGGCTTCTGCAATAGCTTCGACAATCCGGAACAGGGCTCAACCCTCCATGTTCCCGATCATGGTTTCGGCAAAGCCGGAACACGACACTTCTTTGGCCCCGGAAATCTGACGGGCCAGATCATAGGTGACAATGCCGGCCTTGACAGTAGCTTGAAGGGCGTCACGAATCCGGACGGCCGCTTCATTCCATGATAGATGTTCCAGCATCATGGCCGCAGACAGAATCAAGGAGCCGGGGTTGACCTTGTCCTGCCCGGCATATTTCGGGGCCGTGCCGTGGGTTGCTTCAAACACCGCGCATCTGTCACCGATATTGGCGCCGGGAGCCATGCCGAGTCCTCCGGTCTGGGCGGCCAGTGCATCGGAAAGGTAGTCGCCGTTCAGATTGGGGGTGGCGATCACCTGAAATTCATCCGGCCG
>CAYQKZ010000281.1:300-4718 GCA_964418135.1 uncultured Desulfobacterales bacterium | reverse complement strand
CATTGCTGTATGCGGCCTGCGTCAAACAGTTGTAATATTGGGTGCAGTCGATGTTCCGCCAGGGAACCACCGGAGGTTTTTCACTTCGAGCCATTTGAAACCTTCTGGAAGCAGTGATTCGTTACAAGGTTATGATACGCCATCATCGATGATTTTCGAAAAACCGTAATGGATGCTTCAGATGGTAGCTTACTGCATTGTGTTCGATTCTCTATTTTATCTATTATGGATGTTGCCTATTGTCAATCGGAATGGCATTATCCGGAATCATATGTTCGCCATATTGAACATGTCTTTTGAATCATCTGCTTGTTTGAGACGTAATCATTCACCTTCCCCCCAGCGGGGGGAGGTCGGGAAGGGGGGTTGCGTTGAAACAGTACCGGAAAGACCTTGACGATCCAATCGCCTCAGAATAATATCCGCCGATCAACTTTTCACAATTTATCGATAAACGTGGAGGTCCATATGTTTAACAAAGCGGTTTTTCCTGGAAAATATATTCAAGGTGCCGGCGCGCTATCCGAACTGCCCGCATTGATAGATTTATTCGGTAAACAAGGGTTGATACTGGCATCCCCCACAGTGATCAACAAGGTACTTCCCGAATACGGTATCGACTTGCGTGCAAAGGGAATCCATGTCGAGCTGTTTCATGGGGAATGCTGCGAGGATGAACTGACCCGGATGTCCACCACCATTTCCCGGAAACACGTGGATGTTCTGGTCGGCATGGGTGGGGGAAAGACCATCGACACGGCAAAAATTGTCGCCGATCGGGCAAACATCCCGGTGATTGTCATTCCCACAATCGCTTCGACCGATGCCCCATGCAGCGGGTGCGCGGTGCGGTACACCCAGGAGGGTATTTTCGATACCGTGCTGTATCAAAAATCAAATCCAGCCGCGGTTCTTGTCGATATGCACATTATCGCATCCGCCCCCACACGCCTTCTGGTGGCCGGTATGGGTGACGCTTTGGCGACCTGGTTCGAAGCCAGATCCTGCGACCGCACCCAATCTGAGAATGCCTGCGGCGGGTTGAGTACATTGGCAGGAATAAGCATCGCCAGACTCTGTTACGATACGCTGCTGAAATATGGTGCAGCCGCAAAAACCGCCTGCGAAAATCAACTTGTTACGCCGGCCTTGGAGCATATCGTCGAAGCAAACATCCTTTTGAGTGGAATCGGATTCGAAAGCGCCGGACTGGCGGCCGCCCATTCCATTCACAATGGCCTGACAGCACTGCCGGAAACCCATGCATTCTACCACGGCGAGAAAGTCGCCTTCGGTGTGTTGGCCGGACTGCATCTGACGGATGCGTTCCCGAAAGAAACAGCCGATGTGTTTTCGTTCTGCAAAAACATTGGATTGCCGACCACATTGGCGGAGATCGGCATAGAAAACGCCGATCGGAAAAAACTGATGCAGGTCGCTGAAAAAGCCTGCGCCCCCGAAGAGGCCATTCACCATGAAGCAGGAAAAATCACTCCTGAAAAAGTCATCGATGCCATGCTGGCAGCAGATGCCATGGGTGAAGTGGCCCATGTGTCAAGACAAAAATGAAGTGACATTTTGAAAAAAATGCCACATACTGAACAAATTGTTTACCGCAAACGGATGGATATGGACATTCAAAAAAAACAGGTGCTTGAAGTGGACATATCCGATGTTGCCTATGGCGGCAATGGGATCGTCCGGATCGACGGCTTTGCCGTGTTCGTGGATAAGGCCGTTCCCGGAGACAGGGCCCGAATTGCCATTACCCGAAAAAAGAAGAATTATGCCGAAGCCCGGATTGTCGAACTTATAGAGCCGTCTGCGGATCGGATATCGGCCCCTTGTCCGTACAGCGGAACTTGCGGTGGCTGCAAATGGCAGTTTCTGGATTATGGACGGCAGTTGGCGTATAAACGACAGCATGTCCTGGACTCTCTGGCGCATATCGGGTTGATTCAGGAGGCTGCGGTTCATCCGACGCTGGCATCCGAGCAGTGCTTCGGCTATCGCAACAAGGTGGAATTCACCTGCTCCGACAGTCCCTGGCTGGTGTCGAACAGCATACAGGTTCCGGATTCGGAATTGCATTTTGCGCTGGGGTTTCATGTGCCGGGCGTGTTTCACAAGGTTCTGGATATCGAATCGTGCCTGCTGCAGCCGGAACTGGGCAATCTCATTCTGGGGGATATCCGCCGGTATCTGCAGTCCTCCGACCTGCCGATGTACTGCCCCCGGACCCACCGGGGATTCTGGCGGTTTGTCATGCTGCGGCATTCGGTAGCCCACGATCACTGGATGGTCAATCTCATCACCGCGGCCGAGAATCGCCATGCGGTTCAGCCGCTGGCGGATATCCTGACAGAACGGTATCCGCAGATCATCTCCGTGGTCAACAACATCACCGCCAAAAAGGCGGCCATTTCCGCCGGCGAATACGAGATCCGGCTTTCCGGCAGCGGCCGACTGACAGATCGCCTTTGCGGGTTCGAGTTCGATATCTCCGCCGGTTCTTTCTTTCAGACCAACAGCCGGGGGGCGGAAACCCTGTATCGCACGGTGATGGATTATGCCGGTCTGACCGGCACCGAAACGGTTTTCGATCTGTACTGCGGCACCGGAACCATCGCCATCTGCCTTTCAAAGGCGGCCCGGCAGGTGATCGGTTTTGAAATCGTGGAGGCATCGGTTGCGGATGCGGAAAAAAACTGCCGGAAAAACGGCATATCGAACTGCACTTTTTTCGGGGGAGACATCAAGGATCGGCTTTCCGAGGCAACGCAGCGGCCCGATGTCATGATCATCGATCCCCCGCGGAACGGCATGCACAAAAGTGTTGTGCAGCAGGTTCTGGATATGCGGCCCGAGCGCATCGTCTATGTATCCTGCAATCCGGCGACCCTGGCCAGAGATCTGGGGATGATGAAAGACGTCTATCGCGTTGTCGAGGTGCAGCCGGTGGACATGTTTCCCCATACCTTTCATATCGAATCGGTGGCCCGCCTTCAAAAAGAAGGGGGTCGGGGACAGGTGTCAGGGTGCTGAAGCGGGTGGTTTTTCTGGATCGCGATGGGGTGATCAACCAGGATTCATCAGATTACATTCGGAGCTGGGAATCGTACATTTTTCTGCCGAACAGTCTGGCGGCCTTGAAAATCCTTACCCAGCAAGGCTGTACGCTGATCGTAATCACGAATCAGTCCATCATTGGCAGAAAGTGGGTGATGCCCGAAGTTCTCGAGGACATGCACCGCCGGCTGACATCCGAAGTGGCCCGCCATGGCGGCAGAATCACGGATATTTTTTTCTGCCCTCACACACCGGAAGACGGCTGCTCCTGCCGAAAACCCAAACCCGGCCTGATCGAAACGGCCTGCCGCACGTATGATGTAGACCTTTCCGATGCCGTGATGATCGGAGACAGCGCCACGGATATCCTGTGCGGAAAAGCTGCGGGCTGCGGACGAACAATCTTGGTTCAAACCGGCAACGGCATGTCCGCACAGCGTACCCTGGCCCTGGACAATGTTTTTCCAACTGCCGTGGTGGCCGATCTGCTGGAAGCCGCCCGATGGATCGTTTCATGAACCCATCCGAATCCTGGATCACTGTGGAAGGCAGCCTGGATCACATTACCTTTCATAATCCCGAAAATCATTACACCATCGCCAGATTTCGCCCCAAAGGCTCCCGGAATCCGATCACGGTCGTGGGCATCATGCCGGAACCCACGGCCGGTGAATTCCTGAAGTTGGACGGTGTGTGGGAAACCCATTCCCGCTATGGTCAGCAGTTTAAAATCCATCGATTCGAAGTCGTGCTGCCGGCAACGGTCGATGGCATCCGAAAATACCTGAAGTCCGGTGTGATCAAGGGGCTGGGGAACAAAACCATTTCCCGGCTTATCCGTCATTTCGGGGATCAGACTCTGGTGGTGATCGAGTCCACGCCTGAAAGACTGGCCGATGTCAAGGGCATCGGCAAGGCCATTGCCGAACAGATCGCCGCATCCTGGAAATCGCATCATGCGGTGCGTTCCCTGATGATTTTTCTCCAGGACCACGGCATCTCCCTGTCTTACAGCAGCCGTATTTTCAAGCAGTACGGGGCGGAGGCCGTCGATATCCTCAAACAGCATCCATACCGGATTGCCTGTGATCTGCCGGGAATCGGTTTTCAGATCGCCGACCGAATCGCCCGCGACCAGGGAGCACCTTCCGATGATCCGCTCCGCGTCCAGGCCTGTATCCTGTATCTGCTCGAACAGGCGGCCGCAGATGGCCATATGTTCATGACGGACCAGGAAGCCCGGCGCAAATGCGCCAGGCTGTTCGATATCGATGCGGAATTGGCCTCGGCGGCCATGCAGGTGCTGGCCGCCGAGCTGGCCGCCGCGCCGGAATCCACGGCTGACCCAG
>CAYQKZ010000281.1:0-290 GCA_964418135.1 uncultured Desulfobacterales bacterium | reverse complement strand
GCCGAGGGGCAGATCGTGCAGGAATCCATGGATGATCCAGACAGCGGTCCGGCGCTTTATCTGTCGGCGCTGCACCGGGCGGAGGCCGGGATCGCCCGTCGGCTCGAGGCATTTCTGTCGGTGCCGGTGCCCCCGCTGGATATCGACCAGGAGCAGATGACCCGGGAAATTCTGGAGCGCCTGGCCATTCAGTTGTCTGCAGAACAGCAGGCTGTTCTGGACGAGATACTGCTGCATCATATCGCGGTGATTACCGGCGGGCCGGGAACCGGAAAGACCACCCTGATCCG
>CAYQKZ010000280.1:0-4730 GCA_964418135.1 uncultured Desulfobacterales bacterium | reverse complement strand
CCCAGGCCGACTCCATCCGGTGCTTGGTACTGGGGATGCTGGCCCCGCACTCCCCGGCGCAGGTGATCTTATCAATGCCAAGTGAAGCGGGATCGATGCCGAGCTGATTTCGCGCGGTATCTGCCATCCCCAGAATATAGGTAGGCGTTCCCATCAGGGCAGTGGCCTTCAATTCCTGCATTTTCAGGACTCTGGCTGCCGTATCCAGTACCCCTCCGGGGATCACTTCGCATCCGATTTTTTCCGCGCCATAATGTCCGGCCCAGAACGCCACGAAAATATTGTATCCGAACGGAATAAACACCCGATCCCTGGGGCGGTACCCCTGCGACCAGAGTATATAGGACCAGCATTCCGCCCACCATTCCCAGTCCTGCCAGGTATCGGGCTGATAAACGGGCTGACCGGTTGTTCCGCTGGTCTGGTGAAATTCGGCAACTTCATCCAGCGGCACGCAGAGGGCATCCCCATAGGGGAATGGGTCTTTTCGCTGAATATCCCGCATCATGGATTTCTCAACGGTCGGCACATGGCGGATATCTTCAAGAGACCGGATATCCCTGGGACAGATACCGGCCTTGTCGTATAGACCGCGGTGAAATTTGGAGCGATCATACGCCCACTGAAAAATACGCTGAAACTTTTTCAACTGCAGCATTTGAAGCTTTTCCGGATCCATAGTTTCCAGAACCGGATTCCAATATGGTTGTTCTAATATCATGCCTAAATCCTTCCCTTAAAGTAAATTGGCGACTGAACGGTAAGTCGTTCAGACACCACCCGGCATCAGCCCCATGGCTCTCCAGTACACGGAGCTGACAAGAATGCCCACGATTACGGCAACTGCAAAAAGACAGCCTGCCAGCGTCACTTGGCTATTCGACCACGCCTTTGACTTTGTTACGGAGTCGGCGATTGCAATGAATGGCTGGTGATAGGCCATGAAAAAACAATTTCCCGCTGCAATGGTGGCTACACTGACCAGTACCGGATGCAGCCCGAATTTCTGGTAAAGCGGAATGAATATGGGAGAAAGGACGGCAAACGTCGTAAACCCCTGGGAAACATCAATAAATCGGATGAGCCACAACACAATTGTACCGACCAGCAGAAACGTCAGGGGGGATCCGGCCAGAGAAAGGATACCCGGCTCAATAATGGGCCTCATCCAGTCTGAAATACCCACCTTTGCAAACATGGCCGTCAGACTCATGATGATTCCAAAATAATTGATGATATCCCAGTTCACGCCAGTTGAAATATCCGGCATTTTAATGATGCCAAAAAGTATCAAGGCTGTAAAACCCATCAGAGCAGCCACCGTAGTACTGATACCTGTCAATTTTTCTGACGAAAAAAGAATCAATGTGATGACAAGAATGGTTGCGCAGTAGATTTCCTGTCTGGTGATTCTGCCAAGGGCCGCATATTGTTCCTTGAACGCATCCCGGCTGAGTTGAAGGGGTTCGGATGGTTTAAAGAAGATATAAAGAAGAACCAGAAACAAGATGGTAATGAAAAACCAGGGAAATGCCATGTACTTAAACCATGCACCGGGTGTGGCCAGAACCTTCATTTCAGGTGGGTAAAATCCCATCATGAAAATTCCCCACAACGAACCGGTCTGCCAACCGGTACCCGGCAAAAGCGCTGTTCCCCATGCCGTGAAACAAATCAGTGCCGAACCTTTGGAGCGATACTCCAGTTTGCAGGCTTCCACAATGCTGATGGCAATTGGCATCATGATGACCATCCTTACCGTAATGGATGGCGTAAGGGCCGAAAGAGCCAGCCCGATAATGAACCAACTGATACATATGGTCAGATAGCTGGGCACAAAGGTTTTCAGAACAAAATAAGATATCCGCTTCCCAAGCCCTGTTTTTATAAGGGTGAATCCGAAAAACAATGCCGGAATCAAAACCCACACGGCAGGGCTGGTATATCCCTTGGTGACGACATCCAGCGGCAGTTTAAAGATGAGACCGCCTGCAAGCAGGATGGCGCCGCCTGCAAGATAGGGTAAACTGTCGGTTTTGAAAATCCAAAAGGCCAGACAAATAAGAGCTGTACCAAAAACGCCATTTCCCTGGGGAGAAAGACCGGAAAAAGGTTCGGTTGTTGCAATGAATATTGCAACAACAACGAAGACAAAGATACCCAGCTTTCGCGTATTACTCATTCATATATCCTTTTTTAAATTCATATTGAAGTGATATTCGAGGCCGCATGAATTTTGAAAGATATCCTTTTAAAAGTTCGTTGAACGAATATGATGTTCATATTTAAATTTCAAGAAAAAAATGAATCGCAGTCAAAATAAAAAATGTATTATTTTTTTTTGGGAATCATCCGATCATTTCATTCAGCCAATAGTCATTGAAAAGGTTCAATCGAATAATCGGCGGTTTCGGTCACCGGTTCAAATTGCCCGAATTACAAATGCAAATGTTGATTTTTATTTTAGGATGTGGATAATGCAGAAAAAAATGTCGCTGTTTCTTAAATGGATGATCTGCTTCATTCGCAAATGACTGATAAACCGCCATCAAAATCCGATGATCAATACCGGTTGAGTTCCCTGGAACGTGTTTTCGATGTGCTGGAGTGTTTTTCTGCGAATAATCGCAACCTCAGCCTGGCTGAGCTTACGAAATTGACGGAACTCAATCATACTTCACTCAAGCGGATTGTTTTCACACTGGTCCGAAGAAATTACCTTCGGCAGGACGCTACAACCAGAAAATACCAACTTGGAATGAAGCTGTTTGAGTTAGGTGGGCTTGTTTACAAATCAATTTCGCTTCGGTCTGCCACAGACTCGCTTTTGACCCAACTAAGTGATGAAACAGGACTTACCGTTCTTTTAGGCGATATTCTGGATGGATTTCTGACTTATCTGGATAATAAAGAGGGCAAAAATCCCGTCCGGATAACCTCCAGCATTGGCATTCGTCGGCCTCCCCATTTCGGAATGCTTGGCCAGACATTGATGGCTTATTCCCCACCCTCTGAAATAGAGCGTCTCTTGAATATTCATCCGCTTCAGCCCTATACGTCTCAATCCATTACAGATCCCGATATATTCAAAAAAAGATTGGAAACAATTCGTGCAGATGGTTACATCATAGAGTTTGAAGAAGCCTGGATCGGGGTAATGGGCATTGCCGCACCGATTTGGAAATCCGGAAAAAAACTTGCCGGTGCCATTGGTATTGCTACGATAATTTCAAAAGTTCACAATGATCAGGATTTTCTCTTGAATCGCCTCCTGCAGACAGCCGCCAAAATTTCGGTTTCATTAGGAGGTATCAGCAATCCAGATGATTATTTTGTTTCAGCAGATTCTGCTGCATCCGATCTCCCGATTCAATCGCCTCCCGAAAAGGCAATTTGATTTCCACGGAAAAGCCACCCTCCCCAGTCTATAAATCCATAACTTATTATAATAATTTGTATTTAGCTATTTTTATATTGCAGGCATTCTTTGATTAGCCACTTTGAAGAAGGTGATTTCAATGTGCGAGAGGCAAGAAAGGTGATAAATGGTTATTGATGCACATACGCATATTTTCCCTCGAATGAAGGCGCCGGTCATCCTCTCCAAGTTATTGAGCCGGGCGGCTATTCCTCATTTTACGGACGGCACGATCCAGGGACTTCTGAATTCAATGAATACCGCTGGCATCCACCTGTCTTTGATCAGCAGAATTACGACCCGACCGGAACAGGTGGATCCCATTAACCGTTGGCTTTACGGCCTCAGGCGTGAAAACATTCTGCCAATGGCAACGATTCATCCGGACATGCCAGCCGGGCAGGCTTATATCAAAAAATTAAAGGACAAAGGGTTCATCGGAATTAAACTTCACCCGGACTACCAGGGGTTTTATGCGGATGACACGCGAATGTATCCTCTTTATGAGGCCATGCAGGATCTGCAAATGCCGGTATTATTTCATGCGGGCCTGGATCGCGGATTATCCCCTCCCTTTCGCGCCATGCCGGCGCATTTGCTCAAAGTACATCGACAATTCCCCAAATTAATCATGATCGCCGCTCATATGGGCGGTGAGGACAACTACGATGAAACGAAAGCATGTCTATTGGGAACGGATATCTATCTGGATACCGCTTTTGTTCTGAGGCTTATGAATCCAGATACCCTCAAGCAATTTTTCCAAATGCATCCGATTGAACGATTTTTGTTTGGTAGCGACAGTCCGTTTACCGACCAGTTCACAGAACTGAATTATTTACAGAACCTTCCTTTCCTCAGCCAGGATGCCAAAGAAAAAATTGCAGGGAAGAATGTCGCCGCGCTCTTGGGGAAGGAATAGGCCTTTTTCGGATATTCCCGACCGATAACGCCGCGAAATAAATTCTCTGAAAGTCTATAGCAGCATTTATTGTTGACATTCACAAATTGGCTGTTTAATATACAATACAAATGTATTATATACAGAACGATGGGGCATCAATTGTCAACATTTACAAAAGTACCGGCAGTATATAAATGCTTCGCTATCCTGGATTTATTGGCCAAATCCAACAATTCTCCCGGTATCAGCGAAATTGCCAGGCAGCTCAATCTGAATAAAAGCACGGTCTGCAACACCGTTCATTCCCTTGCCGATCTGGGTGTGCTGGAAATCCGGCCGGACGGCAGGTTCATTTTCGGCCCGCGCTTTTATGTCTTAGCCAATATGGCCGGTCAACGATCCGACCTC